>DATGPY010000017.1:0-3906 GCA_035304465.1 Acidimicrobiales bacterium
CCGTCGGGGCCGCGGTGGGCGAGCCGGTCGAGCATGCGCTGCCCGACGGCGGGGTCGAACGGTCCGTGGGCCGCCACGAGGCCGGACATCGCTCACCTCCGGTCGGGGTGGTCGCCCAGTCGACCACCGGGCGGGGTGACGCGTCAACCGTGCGCGCGAACGAGCGGCGAGATCCGGCCGGCCGCACCGACGACGGCCGACCCGGTCCGCGCCGACCCCTGTACAGCCACCACCACGAGTGGTGGACTGGCGCGCGACGCGGCGACTGCACCTGGAGGCGGGCATGGACGTCATCTCCCCGGGCGACCCTCGCTACGACGAGGCGCGCACGCTCTTCAACGCCATGATCGACAAGCGGCCGGCGGTGATCGCCCGGTGCGCCACGCCGGAGGACGTCACCGACGCCCTGGACCTGGCCCGGCGGGAGGGCGACGAGGTGGCGGTCCGCGCCGGGGGGCACTCGGTCGCGGGCCTGTCGACCAACGACGGCGGCCTGGTGATCGACGTGCGCCCGATGACGGGCGTCGAGGTCGACCCGGCGGCGCGGCAGGCCCGGGTGGGAGCCGGCGTGACCTGGGGCGAGCTCGACCGCGCCGCCCAGGATCACGGGCTCGCGACCACCGGTGGGCGGGTCTCGACCACCGGCGTGGCCGGCTTCACGTTGGGCGGCGGCTCCGGCTGGCTCGAGCGCTCGTGCGGCCTGGCCTGCGACAACCTCGTGTCCGTCGACCTGGTCACGGCCGACGGCCGACACGTCACCGCCAGCGAGGACGAGAACCCCGAGCTGTTCTGGGGCCTCCACGGCGGCGGCGGCAACTTCGGCGTGGCCACGTCGTTCGTGTTCCGGATGCACCGGGTCGGACCGGTCGTGACCGCGGGCCTGCTGCTCTGGCCCGGAGAGGCCGCCCCCGACGTCGCCCGGCTCTTCCGCGACATCGCCCAGACCGGGCCCGACGAGCTCGGCTCCGGGCTGGTGTTCCTCACCGGCCCACCCGAGGAGCCCGTCCCCCCGCACCTGCGGGGCCGGGACCTCGTCGCGGTGGCCCTCCTGTGGCACGGGGACGTCGACGACGGCGCCGAGGCGGTGGCGCCGTTCCGCTCCCTGTCGCCCGAGGTCGACCTGGTCGGGCCGATGCCGTACGCGGAGTTCCAGTGCATGATCGACGACCCCCCGGGCATGCGGAACCACTGGTCGGCCGAGTACCACGACGACCTCCCCGACGCCGCCCTCGACGTCCTCGTGAGGTCCGGCGGCGAGCGGCAGTCGCCCCTCGCCCAGCAGATCCTGTTCCCGTGGGGCGGGGCGGTGGCCCGGGTGCCCGACGACGCCACCCCGATGTCGAACCGGTCGGTCCGGTGGGTCAGCCACCCGTTCGCGGTGTGGGAGGACCCGGCCGACGACGACCGGAACATCGAGTGGGCGCGCGCCTTCCGGCGGGACATCGCCCCCTACGCCAGCGGCGGCGTCTACCTCAACTTCGTGGGCGACGAGGGCGAGGACCGGGTGCGCGCGGCCTTCGGTGAGGAGAAGTACCGCCGCCTGGCCGCCCTGAAGGGCGACTGGGACCCGGGCAACGTCTTCCGTGGCAACCAGAACATCCGGCCCGCCTGAGCGGCGGCCCGCGGGCTCGCCTACCGCTCGTGCCGGACCGTGGACAGGCCCGGGTGGCTCGCGTCCTCGGCCACCCGGGCGAGCGCCTCGGCGTCACCGTCGAGGGTCCCGTGCCAGAAGTCGAGCACCGTGCGGGTGACCAGCTCGTCGTAGGGGGACGCGTCGTCGGTGAAGGCGACCCGGTGGTCCGCGCCGTGGAGGGTGACGAACCACTTGGGCGGCGCCGCCCGCTCGAAGGGCTCGAGGTCGAGCTCCAGGGGGACGTCGTCGGCGTCGCCGTGGAGGACGAGCAGGGGCGGGCCCGAACCGAGGTCGAGCTCGCCGCCCGGCATCTCCATCGTCAGGCCGGCGAAGACGACGGCCGAGTCGATGCGGTCGTCGCGGGTGGCGGTGTCGAAGGCGACCGCCCAGGTCGTGGCGCCGCCGAGGCTGTGGCCGACGACGCCGACGGCCTCGGGGTCGACGAGGCCGTGCAGCGGGCTGGACGGGTCCTCGGCGGCCGCCAGCACCTGGTCGATGACGAACGAGACGTCACCCGGCTGGTTGACGACGTCGGGGACGTTGGCGAGCGCCGAGGGCACGTCCCGGTTGGTCAGCGGGAAGTGGGGTGCGGCCACGACGAACCCGTCGGCCGCCCACACGCGCATCGTCTCGGTGTACTCGTCGGGGTGGCCGCTGGCACCGTGGCAGAGGACGAGCAGCGGGTACGGGCCGCCGGCGGTCGGGTGGGTGACGCGGGTGACGATCGTGCGGTCGGGGCGGGCCGGCGTCTCGGCCCCCGCCGGGGTCGGGCGCGTCGTGTCGACGTAGGTCTCGGTGAGCACGTCGACCTCGAGCGGCGTGCGGGGCTCCGGGGCGGTCGCGTCCCGCACCTCGTCGCCCGCCCCCGCCTCGGGCGCCGGCTCGCCGTCCCCGCCGCCGCAGGCGACCAGCAGGGCCAGGGAGGCGGCGACCGCCGCCCACGCGGTGCGCGGCCGCGACCGGCGCCGGGTGGCGCCGGTCGCCGGCTCCCCGTCCCCTCGGCGCGCCCGGGCCGTCACCGCCTCATGATGGCCCACTGGGCGGCGTCCCCGGCGCCTCGGCGGCCTCCGCCGCCCGGGTCCGGGCGACCCGTGTGAGGACGCTGCCCGTGCACACGCTCGAGGCCACCAGCACGAGGACGCCGAGCGGCACGTCGCCCCTGGCCATGAGCCACACCGCGACCACGACCAGCACGACGTCGACGACCAGCGCACCGATCACCAGCGGGCGTCGCAGCAGGTGGGCGCCCGCCGATCCCGGTCGCCCCTCGGGGTCGGCGGGATCGACCCGTCTCCACAGCAGGCCCAGGCTTCCCATCGTGAACCTCCAGCGAGCTCGCGGATCGACGACGTCGGCGGTCCGGGCCTCGGCGCCGGCGCTCCTCACCGGCCCGGACGCGACGAGAGGGCCCGTGCCAGGCCCTCTCGATGGTCGGGTGGGCGAGATTTGAACTCGCGACCTCTGCGTCCCGAACGCAGCGCTCTGCCAAGCTGAGCCACCACCCGGACTGGATGCCGGCCCGCCGGGACCGCTGTGGGAACCGGCCGACCGGGTCAGACACTCTACCCGCTCCGTGGCGCCACCGCGAACCGGCGTGCCGGGCCGCGCACCGCCCGCCCGGGGATCACGACGCCAGCGCCGGGCTCTCCTGGTAGTCCTCGCCCGCCAGCAGCGCCCGGGCGGCCCGGCGCAGGCGGAACGAGTCGAGCGGCTTGAAGATCCAGCCGTCGATGCCGTAGCGGCGGGCGAGGAACACGTCCGCCGGCCGGTCGAGCAGCAGCAGGATCGGCGCCGGGTTTAACGTGCCGGCGTCGAACTCCTGCTCCAGGTGCAGCGCCGTGGCGATGCCACCCATGTTGCCGATCTGCAGGTCGAGCACGACCAGCGCGGGGTGCACCTTGCGCACCGCCTCCGCGACGTCACGGCCCCGCCGCACCCGCAGCACCCGGGTGTCCTCGTCCGAGAGGGCCTGGTCGACGTCCTCGAAGATCCAGTCGGCGTCGGTGGCGATCAGCACGTCGGGCACGGTGGGGAGGCTACGGGCCGGAGGCGATCGGGTTCCAGCGGCTGCGGTGGGGGCTCCGCTACAGGTCGCCGACGGTCCGGTGAAGGCGGCCGACACGGCGGCGGCACACCGCTACCATCGCCGGACCGGGTCCCCGGGAGGAGAAGTTCGTGCTCGACATCCAGGTAGACCAGGCCGACAGCTACACCGTGTGCCGCCCGGTGGGCGAGCTCGACGCCTACACCGTCGGGCAGTTCCGCGACGCGCT
>DATGPY010000018.1:0-6864 GCA_035304465.1 Acidimicrobiales bacterium
CGCCCGGGTCGATCGGCATCGTGGTCGGCGGGCGGCTCGCCGACGTCCGGGGCCGGCGCCTCGTGGCCGCCACCGCCGTCTCGGTCGGCGCGGTGCTGCTGGCCGCCTCGTTCGCGACCGCCGGCGGGGCGATGTGGGCCACCGCCCTGGTCGGCGGCATCTTCCTCGGCGCCCTCGTGCCGAGCTACGGCACCTACAGCGCCGAGCTCTTCCCCACCTCGCTGCGGGGCCGGGTCGGCGGCATCACCAGCATGTGCGCCATGGCGGGCAGCGTCACCGGCCTCGTCGCCGCCGGCCGGCTGCGGGACGCGCTGGGCTCGTTCGGCCCGACGATGGGGATCCTGGCCGCCGCGCCGCTGGCCATGGCCCTCGTGGTGCTCCTGCTGTTCCCGGAGACCGCCCGCCGCGAGCTGGAGGACCTCAACCCCGAGGACCGCACCGGTGGCACGGCGGCCGGCGACACCCCGCCCGCCGCACCCCCGCCCTCCGTCGCCGCCGGTTAGCATCGCCCGCCATGACCCGCACCCGGCCGGGGGTGGCCGGTGCGCTGCTGGTGCTGCTGCTCGCGCTCGCGTGCTCGGGCCCCGACGAGCCCGACATCGCGCTGCCGGGCGAAGGTGCCGGCGCGCCCGCCGACTCCGAGGACGACGGCGACGAGCCGGCCGTCGACCCGTTGCTGGGCGAGACATTCCACGTCGCCCAGGCGGTCGACGACACGCTGGTCGTCCGGGAGGCGGCCCAGCCGACCAGCGACGAGCTCGTCACGCTCTCGGCGGCCGACGAGGTGAGCGGCACGATCACCTGCCTGGTCGAGCAGCAGGTCGGCGACTGGCTGCAGGTCCGGCTGCCCACCGGCCCGCCCGACCGGACGGGCTGGGTCGCCCGCGACGACGTGACCCTCAGCCGCCACCGCTTCCACATCGAGGTCTCGCTCGGGGAGCGCACCCTCACCCTCTACACCGGCGAGATCGAGGCGCTCTCGGTGCCGGTCGCGGTCGGGCCCGACGCGCCCGAGGCGGGCGAGGAGCGCTACATCAAGGAGCTGGTGCAGGTCCCCGCCCAGGCCCCCGCCTACGGCCGGTTCGCCTACGGGCTGTCCGGCTCCTCCACCACCTTCGAGGCCCTGACGGCCGGTTCGGGCGTCGTGGCCATCCACGGCACGCCCGAGGAGTCGCAGCTCGGCGGCGAGGCCCCCCAGGGCGCGATCGCCGTCGGCGACGACATCCTCACCCGCTTCGTCGAGACCATCGGCCTGCCGCTCGGCACGCCGGTCAGGTTCGTCGAGTAGCGGTCGGCCGCTGGAGGGCCGTCAGCCAGTCCCGCACGGTCGCGGCGACCTGCTCGTCGGCGCCCTTCAGCTCGTGGCGGGCGCCCTCGACCCACACGTGGGTGACCGGGCCCCGGATGGCCGCGGTGTGCGCCTCGAGCTCCTCCGGCGTGCCGAACGGGTCCCGGGTCCCGGAGACGAACAGGCACGGGACCTCGATGGCCGGGAAGTGGTCGACCCGCAGCCGCTCCGGCTTCCCCGGCGGGTGGAGGGGGTAGGCGATCAGCACGAGGGCGGCGGCCGGCAGGCCCTCGGCGACGGCCATCGAGCACATGCGGCCGCCCATCGAGCGCCCGCCGAGCGCGACCTGCGCCGGCGGCAGCCCCGTCGCCTGCGCCAGCGCGGCCGCCTCCTCGCGCACGCAGGCGATCAGCTTCGGCGGCCGATCGGGGGCCCGGCGCCCCTCCCGCCGGTAGGGGAAGTCGGCCCGGGCGACCGGCAGGTCGAGCGCCTCCTCGATGGCGACCAGCGACGGGTGGTCGGCGCCCGTGCCCGCGCCGGGGAACAGCAGCAGCGCGCCCGCGGTCATCGCCCGATCACCCGGCGAGCAGGATGCGGCGGGCCTCGCTCAGCTCGGCGAGGCGGTCGGCAGCGGTGGCCCGGTCGCCCCCGTGGTCGGGGTGAGCCGCCCGCACCAGGGCCCGGAACCGGCGCTGCACCTCGCCCCGGGCCGGGCGCCGGCCACCCTCCAGGCCGAGCACCGACATCGCCCAGCCGACCGGGTCGCGGTGGGCGGCGAACGACCAGGGCTGGGTGCGGGACACGCCCGACAGGTGGGCGATGAGCGACCCGTCGATCTCCCCCGACCAGCGCATCGCCTTGCGGATGGCGGCCATGACGGTGCTGCGGGGGCCGACGGGGAGCCCGCCCGCGGCGTAGACGGCGGCGAGGATGTGGTGCGCGGGCGAGCCCTTGTCGTCGATCTCGAACCGGGCCGCCTCACCGTCGCCCCGCAGCACGTGGACGCTGCGCTGCAGCCCGACCCGGTCGGTCTGGAGCCGGTGGCGCAGCCGGGGCTGCGGGATGCGGTAGCCGGCCTCGAGCTGGCGGGTGAGTTGGTCGAGCTCGTCGAACAGCTCGGGGTCGAGCAGCGCGATGTAGGCGGCGACGATGCCGCCGAGCAGCACGCCGCCGAAGCCGGGGGCGGGCGAGACGGGCAGGTCGCGCTCGCCGAGGGCGAGCCGGCGCGTGGGGGCGATGGCCCGGGAGTGGAAGACCTCGAGGCGAGCGAGGATCACCCGAGCAGCCTAACGGCGGTCCCGGCCGCCTCTCCTGCCCGGCCGGCCGACGGGCTCAGACGTAGGGGCGCAGGGCGCGGCGGAGCTCGTCCGCGCCGGCCACCACCGCGTCCTCGTCGACGGTGTCGGCGAGCAGCAGGTCGCGCAGCGCCGCGAACCGCTCGCACACCCCGTGCCAGTCGTCGCGGTCGAGCCCGTAGGGCGGGTGCCCGGGGTCGAGGCGGTCGGCCTCCTCGAGCACGGTCATGACGCCGTCGGGGTCCTGCGGGTCGCGGCGCAGCCGGTCGGCGGCCACGAACACGTCGCCCAGCAGCTCGGCGTCGACGGCGTCGTCCTCGTCGCCGGCGTCGAGCGGCAGCTCGTCGCCGGCCAGCTCGTCGACGACGGCGTCGACCGCCTCCTCGTCGTCCTCGTACACGAACAGCTCGGCGCCGTCCCACGCGTAGGGGATGCCGGCCGCGGCCAACCGGTCCTCGAGGACGGCCACGGCCTCGTCGTCCCACTCGCCGAGGTCGTAGGCCACCTGGTCGCGCTCGGCGTCGAGCGGCTCGCCGGGCAGGCCCGACAGCGAGATCCCGTGGTCGTCGGCGCCCTCGTCGTACGGGTCGGAGACCTGCCCCACGGGAGGCAATTCAAGCAGGCGAGTATGGCCGCCGCATGGTCGAGAAGCAGCCACCGGACCGCAACCTCGCCCTCGAGCTCGTACGCGTCACCGAGGCCGCCGCGCTGGCCGCGGCCCGCTGGATGGGCCGGGGTGACAAGAACGGCGCCGACCAGGCCGCGGTCGACGCCATGCGCATCGTCCTGGAGACGGTGCCGATGGACGGCGTCGTCGTCATCGGCGAGGGCGAGAAGGACGAGGCGCCGATGCTCTACAACGGCGAGCGCATCGGCGACGGCAGCCCGACCCTCACCGACATCGCCGTCGACCCGATCGACGGCACGACGCTCACCGCCCTCGGGCGGGGCAACGCCATCTCGGTCATCGCGGTGTCCGAGCGGGGCACGATGTTCGACCCCGGCCCCTGCGTCTACATGGAGAAGATCGCGGTCGGGCCCGACGGGGTCGGCGTCGTCGACATCGAGAGGTCCCCCTCCGAGAACATCGCCGCGCTGGCCGAGGCCAAGGGAACCTCGCCCCGCGACATCACCGCGGTCATCCTCGACCGCGACCGGCACGCCGAGCTCATCGCCGAGGTGCGCTCGACCGGGGCCCGCATCCGCCTCATCCCCGACGGCGACGTGGCCGGCGCCATCTCGACGGCGTGGCCCGACTCCGGCGCCGACATCCTCTTCGGCATCGGCGGCACGCCGGAAGGCGTCATCGCGGCCGCGGCGCTCAAGTGCATGGGCGGCGAGCTGCAGGGCAAGCTCTGGCCCCGCAACGACGAGGAGCGCCGGGCGGCGATCGACGCCGGCTACGACCTCGACAAGGTCATCCGCACCGACGACCTGGTGGCCGGCGACAACTGCTTCTTCGCCGCCACCGGCATCACCGACGGCGAGCTCCTGCGGGGCGTGCGCTTCAACCGCCGGGGCGCCAGCACCCAGTCGCTCGTCATGCGGTCCAAGTCGGGCACGGTGCGCCTGGTCAACGCCCAGCACCAGCTCTCGAAGCTGGCCCACTTCTCGGCGATCGACTTCGCCTGACGGCGGGGGGCGCCGGGCTCAGGTGCGCCGGGCGATCCGGGCCGCCACCCGGCGCTTCACGCCACGGGGCACCGGGCCGGCCGCCGCGACCAGCACCTTGTTGAGCGCGCCCGGGACGCACCAGGGCCGGCCGGCCCGGGTGGCGGCCAGCGCCCGGGCGGCGACGTCCTCGGCCGACATCCAGGCGACGTCCGGCACCGGCCGGCCGCCGACGCCCGCCCGCTCGTGGAACTCGGTGCGGGTGAAGCCGGGCAGCACGGTCGTGAGCGTGACCCCGGTCCCCCGCAGCTCGCCCGCCACCGACTCGCCGAAGCTCGCCACGAACGCCTTCGTCGCCCCATAGGTGGCGTTGCCCGGTGTGGCCTGCAGGCCCGCCACCGACGACACGTTGAGGATCGCCCCCGACCCGCGGGCGGTCATCGCCCGCACCGCGGCGTGGGTGAGGCGCACGACCGCGGTGACGTTGACCGCGATCTCCTCCAGCTCGGTCTCGACGTCCAGCTCGGCGAGGTCGCCATAGGTGCCGAACCCGGCGTTGTTGACGAGCAGGTCGACCGGCCGGTCGGTCGCCGCCACCCGGGCCGCCACCGCCTCCAGGTCGTCCCGCCGCGCCAGGTCGGCGGGCAGCACCTCGACCCCGACGGTGGGGTGGGCGGCACCCAGCTCGGCGGCCAGCGCCTCGAGCCGGGCCCGGTCCCGGGCCACGAGCACCACGTCGCTGCCCTCGGCGGCGAGCTGGCGCACCATCGCCCGCCCGATGCCCGACGACGCCCCGGTGACGAGCGCGGTGTGGGTCATGGCGGGCGAGCCTAGACGGGCCGGGCCCGGCGGCTGAGCGGCGCGTCGGCGATCGGCCGCCAGACGCGGTCGCGGCCCTCCTCCAGCAGGTGGACGGCGTCGATCCGCACGTCGACGACGTAGTCGACCAGGGCGGTGAGCGCCGCCCGGATGCGGTCGGGGTCGAGGTCGTCGGCCACGGTGACGTGGGGGACGAAGGGGTGGGCGAGCGTCCGCTCAAGCGGCGGCACGAACACCCGCTCCCGCAGCGCCCCCAGCGCCGCGACGGCACCGCCGACCGCCAGGTAGACGACGGGGTTGACCGGGTGGAATGTCGCCGCCGGCCCGAGCCGCAGGTCGAGGGGCGGCACGGCCCGGGCGGCCCGGCGGAGCACGTCGAGCGCGGCGCCGAGGTCCTCCTCCCGCACGTTCACCGGGGGCACGAGCGTGAGGTGCGGCGGGATGCGGCGCCGTGACGGGTCGCCCAGCGCCCGCCGCAGGCCGTCGACCTCGACGGCGACGGGCGGCGGCACGAGCAGGGCGACCCCGAGGCGGCGGCGCGGCACGGAGGACCCGTTCCCCTACCCGCCCTCGGCCATGCGGCTGGCCGCGACGAGCGGGGCCACGTCGTTGTAGGTCACCTCGACGGCGTCGGGGAGCTCGGGCTCGTAGGCCCGCAGCCGCTCGATCAGCGGCCCTGTGTGCTCGGGCGCGGCGGCCCAGAACCGGGTGACCTCGAAGTAGGCGTCCGGCGACCGCCACTCGGCGACCCGGATCCACTCGGGCGGCACGTCCCCGCCGAGCGAGAAGTCGTAGGTGACGACCACCTCGACGCCCCGCCGCTCGGTGAGGTCACGCCAGAACGCGGCGTCGGCCCGGCCGTGCATCCGGGCCTGCAGCACCTCGTGGTCGGCGAGGCCGTAGACGTCGGTCAGCGGACCGTCGTGGTAGAGCGAGATGTAGCCGAGCTCGCTGATGGCGATCGGTGCCTCCGGGTAGGCCGCGGCGAGGAAGCGGGCCACCTGGTAGCGCTGCTCCCACGTGATCGCCGACTCCCGCGGCGCCGACGCCGTGGCCTCCACCTGGTGGGCCGCCGCCGGCACCAGCAGGAGCACGAGCGCCGCGGTCGGCACGCGGGCGAGCCGCGGGGCGAGCGCGGGCACGAGCGGCAGGGCCCGCAGGACGGTCCAGGTGCCGAGCCCGTAGAGGTACCCCTGGTAGCGCAGCGACGCCTCGACGGCGCCCAGCTCGACGTGGACGAGGATCGCGACGAACGTCACCGCCGCCGGGAACGCCGCGCCGCCGGGCACGGCCGTCCCCCGCCGGCGGGCCACCGCCGTCGCCACCAGCACCGCGGCGGCCACCACGGCGAAGGCCACGAGCAGCGGGTCGCTCACCAGCCGCTCGGCCGCGGCGCCGAGCGACCGGCGGGTGTCGCCCCGGTCGCCGACGCTCTTCAGCACCACCGAGTTGGGTAGCAGGCCCTGCCCGAAGGCCAGGCCCACCGCCCCGAGCGCGCCCACGACCGCGGCGCCGGTGGCGGCCAGGGCGGCGGCGGCCCGCACGCGGCGGCGGCCGGGCGCCGGGGGCGCGCCCGGGTCGCGCCACGCCGGGAGGCCGGCGACCACCAGCCCCGCCGCCAGCGCCACCACGACGCCACCGGTCTCGTAGCGGGTCGCGGTCGCCGCGGCGGCGAGCGCGACCGGCGCCCAGCGCGGGACCGGGGCCCGCTCGGCGGCCCGGGGGCCACCACCGGCCCAGCGGGCCTCGACCGCCGTCGCCAGCGCCAGCACGAGCGCGGCGTGGAGCGTGTGCTCCATGCCCATGAAGGCCAGGCCGGGCAGGAACGCCAGCGCGACGACGGCCGCCACC
>DATGPY010000019.1:0-11529 GCA_035304465.1 Acidimicrobiales bacterium
ACACGGGTGAAGGCCGTCGCACGCCGCCTGCTCCACCTGCTGGTCGTCCTGTTCTTCGTCACGCTGTTCGTGGCGCTGCTGACCAGCATGCTGCCGGGCGACCCGACCGACGCCATCGCCGGCTTCGCCAGCGAGGAGCAGAAGGCGGCCCTGCGCGAGGAGCTGGGTCTCGACGACCCCGTGCACGTCCAGTACGTCCGTTGGATGGGCGACTTCGTGACGGGTGACCTCGGCGGCTACTACACGGTCACCGGGGAGCGGCCGGTCATGGACCGGGTGCGCGACTCGCTGCCGGTGTCGCTGCAGCTCATGGTGTACGCCCAGGTGCTGGCGCTGGCCGTGGCCGTCCCGGCCGGCGTCCTCACCGCCTACCGGGCCGGCAGCCGGGGCGACCGCATCGCCAACGCCACCGCCTTCGGGATGCTGGCCGTCCCGAACTTCGCGCTGGCCCTCGTGCTCGCCTACTACGTCGGCGTCGAGCTGGGGTGGCTGCCGGTCAGCGGCTACGTCAGGCCCGGCGAGGACCTCGTCGAGCACGTCCGGCGCATGATCATGCCCGCCGTCAGCCTCGCCGTCGGTCAGATCGCGGTCTACATGCGCCTGCTGCGCAGCGACATGATCGCCACGCTGCAGGAGGACTTCATCACCATGGCCAAGGCGAAGGGGGTGTCGCCCCGCCGGGTCCTGTGGCGGCACGCGCTGCGGCCGTCGAGCCTGACGCTGCTGACGGTCGCCGGCCTCAACGTCGGCACGCTCATCGGCGGTGCGGTCATCGTCGAGGTGATCTTCTCGCTGCCCGGCGTCGGCCTGCTGCTCTACGAGGCGATCGTCTCCCGCCAGTACATCGCCCTGCAGAGCCTGGTGGCGATCATCGCGGTGGGCTACGTGCTCATCAACTTCCTGGTGGACGTGCTCTACGCCGTCCTCGACCCGAGGATCCGCCATGCCCGCGCCTGACGGTGGCCTCGACCTCGAGCCGGCGGCCACCCTGGCGCCCGGCGGCGCCCCGGCCGCCACCCGCGAGCCGGTCGACGCCGCCACGGGCGCGGCGACGCCCACCGGCGGGCGGTGGTCCCGCCAGGGGCGGCTGGGGTGGTTCGGCGTGCTCGCCATCGCCTGGCTGGCGTTCGTCACGCTCGCCGCGCTGCTGGCCCCGGTGCTGCCGCTCGACGACCCCAACGAGAACGTCGCCGCCATCGTCAACCAGGGCCCGGGGACCGACGGGCACCTGCTGGGCGGCGACGCCCTCGGGCGCGACCTGCTGAGCCGCATGGTCTGGGGCGGCCGGGCGTCGCTGCTGCTCGGCGTGGCCTCGGTCTCGCTCGGCATGGTGGTCGGCGGGCTGCTCGGCCTCGTCGCCGGCTACCACCGCGGGCGGGTCGACACGGTGGTGGCGGGCGCCTTCGACGTGTTGCTGTCGTTCCCGCAGCTCATCCTGGCGGTCACGCTGGTGACGGTCTTCGCCAGTGGCCAGGGCGTCAGCTCGACCCGCCGCATGGTCGTGCTGATCCTCGCCCTCGGGCTGGTGTCGGTGCCCGTGCTCGGCCGGATCGCCCGGGCCAACGCGCTGGCCTGGAGCCAGCGGGAGTTCGTCACCGCGGCGCGGGCCGTGGGCGCACGCGACCGCTCGATCATGTTCGGCGAGGTGCTGCCCAACGTGCTGCCGGCGATGTTCTCGATCGCCCTGCTCGGCATCGCCGTCGTGATCGTCGTCGAGGGCGGGCTCAGCCTGCTGGGCGTCGGCGTGCAGCTGCCGACCCCGTCGTGGGGGAACGTGCTGGCCGAGGGGCGGTCGGAGCTGCGCCGGGCGCCCCACATCGTCATGGTGCCGACCGTCGTCATCTTCCTGACCGTCCTGTCCCTCAACTACCTGGGCGACGTCGTGCGGGCCCGGTTCGACGTGCGGGAGAGCGCGCTGTGAGCAGGGGACGCCGCCACGTGCAGACGAGCTCCGAGGACTTCCCGACCGCCCGCCGGGACGGCCCTCTGCTGGAGGTCGACGAGCTCGAGACCCGGTTCCACACGCCCCGGGGCGTCGTGCGGGCGGTCGACGGCGTGTCGTTCACGCTCGAGCGGGGCCGCACCCTCGGGCTCGTCGGCGAGTCGGGCTGCGGGAAGTCGGTCCTGTCCCGCTCGATCATGGGCCTGCTGCCCGGCAACGCCGAGCGCCGGGGCACGATCACCTTCGCCGGCGAGCGGCTGGACCTCCTCGGCGAGGCCGCCCTCCGGGAGTACTGGGGCGCGCGCATCGCGATGGTCTTCCAGGACCCGATGACCTCGCTCAACCCGGTCATGCGGATCGGCCAGCAGATCGCCGAGCCGCTCGAGATCCACACCGACCTCATCCGGGAGCAGATCCGCGAGACGGTGCTCGTGCTGCTGCGCTCGGTCCACATCCCGGAGCCGGAGCGGCGCCTGCGCCAGTACCCGCACGAGCTGTCGGGGGGGATGCGCCAGCGGGTCGTCATCGCCATCGCGCTGTCCTGCGGCCCGCAGCTGCTGTTCGCCGACGAGCCGACCACGGCGCTCGACGTGACCGTCCAGGCGCAGATCCTGGACCTCCTGCAGGAGCAGCAGGCCGAGCGGGACATGGCCGTCGTGCTGGTCAGCCACGACCTCGGCGTGGTCGCCGGCCGCACCCACGAGATCGCGGTCATGTACGCCGGTCAGATCGTCGAGAAGGCGCCGACCCGCACGCTGTTCTCCGAGGTGCGGATGCCCTACACCGAGGCGCTGCTGCGGTCGGTGCCCCGGGTCGAGAACCCCAAGCACACCCGGCTCGCGGTCATCGGCGGTCGCCCGCCCGACCTCGTCGACCCGCCGCCCGGCTGCCGGTTCGCGCCCCGCTGCCCCTACGTGCAGGAGCGCTGCCGGGCCGAGCAGCCCCCGCTCGTCGAGGCCGACACCCCCGGCCACTGGTACCGCTGCTGGTACCCGGTGGGCACCGACGCCGGGCGGGAGGCGCTCGAGCGCAACCTGGCCGCCGACGTCCCGCAGGCGGCGGCCGCGGTCACCGGCGACCTGTCCGTGGAGGCGAGCTGATGGCCGGCACCGGCACGGCGCACCTGCGCGACGTCGAGGACGTGCTGCTGCGTGTCGAGGACCTCGTCGTCGAGTTCCCCGCGGCCGGCGGCGCGACGGTCTCGGCCGTGGCGGGCGTCAGCTTCGACGTCGCCGAGGGCGAGACGCTCGGGCTGGTGGGGGAGAGCGGGTGCGGCAAGTCGACCGCCGCCCGCGCCGTCCTGCAGCTGCCGCCACCGACCGCGGGCACCGTGCGGTTCGGCGACCACGAGCTGACCGCGCTGCGGGGCGAGCGGCTCCGCCGGTTGCGGCCGCAGCTCCAGATCGTCTTCCAGGACCCGATCAGCTCGCTCAACCCCCGGCGCACGGTCGGTGACATCGTCGGCGCCCCGCTCAAGGTCTGGGGCCGGGGCAGCGAGGCGGAGCGGCGGGCCCGGGTCGACGAGGTGCTCGAGGCCGTCGGCCTCGACCCCGCCGTGGCCCGGGACAAGCGGCCGCACGAGTTCTCGGGCGGCCAGTGCCAGCGCATCTGCATCGCCCGGGCGCTGGTTCTCGACCCCAGGCTGGTGATCTGCGACGAGCCGGTCTCCGCGCTCGACGTGTCCGTGCAGGCCCAGATCCTCAACCTGCTCGAGGACCTGAAGGCGCGCTACCGCCTGACGCTGGTCTTCATCACCCACGACCTCGCCGTCGTGAAGAACGTGAGCGACCGGGTGGCGGTCATGTACCTCGGCAAGATCTGCGAGATCGCCGACCCCGACCAGCTCTACGAGGCGCCGGCCCATCCCTACACGGCGGCACTGCTGTCGGCCATCCCGGTGCCCGACCCCGACGCCCCCGCCCGGTCGGAGGCGCTGGTGGCCGGCGACCTGCCCTCGCCGGTGGCACCGCCGAGCGGCTGCCGCTTCCGCACCCGCTGCCCGCGGGCCGAGGCGCGCTGCGCCGTGGAGGAGCCGACCATGCGGCCCGTGGCCGACGGCCAGTACGTCGCCTGCCACTTCCCGCTCGTCGACGCAGCACCCACGGGGGACGGCGCCGGCGGTCGGGTGGACGACGAGGTGGGGACGCCCTGACCGCCATGGAGCCCGCCGCCACCTCGGCGCCGGAGACCCGGCGATCCCGCCTCGACCCCGAGGAGCGGCGGGCCCAGATCGTCGCGGTGGCGGCGGAGGTGTTCCGCGGTCGCGACCCCGCGTCGGTGCGGTTCGACGAGATCGCCCAGGCGGCCGGCGTGTCGCGCTCGCTCGTCTACGCCTACTTCTCCGACCGGGGCGAGCTCATCGCCGCCGTGCACCTGCACCTGCTCAGCGACCTCGACGCCGAGCTGTCGGCCCTTCTCGCCGACGTGCCGGTGGACGAGGCCCGCCTCGGGTCGGTCGTGCGCCACTTCCTGGAGCTGGCCGAGCGCAACGCCGACTCCTGGCGGCTGTTCGCCGCCGCCGGCGCGGTGCAGCACCCGGCGGTCCAGGCCGCCCGGCGCGACCGCTGCCAGCGCATCGCCGACACCTGGGGCGGCGGGCCGGCCCACCGGCTGCTGGCCCGGGGCATCGTCGGGATGCTCGAGGCCGCGGCGACGGAGTGGCTGGAGCACCGTGCGTGCTCGATCGACGAGGCCGCGTCCATCCTCACCCGCGCGCTCTGGCACGGGGTCAGCCGGCTGCCCCGCGCCGAGCGCGGATGACCTGTTCTCATCTGGCTTCCCACAGGGAATACTGCTCGCATGCCCCGTGCGATCTGGAGCGGCGCGATCAGCTTCGGGCTGGTCAACATCCCGATCAAGCTTTTCAACGCCGTCTCCCGCAAGAGCGTCCACTTCAACCAGATCGACACGCGCACGGGTGCCCGCATCCAGTACCGCAAGGTGTCGGCCGCGGACGGCGAGGAGGTGCCCGCCGAGCAGATCGCCAAGGGCTACCAGCTCAGCTCGGGCGAGTACGTGATCGTCGGGGACGACGAGCTCGCCGCCCTCGACCCCGAGGCGACCCGCAGCATCGACATCGAGCAGTTCGTCGACCTCGACGAGATCGACCCCATCTACTACGACTCCGCCTACTACGTCGCCCCCGACGGGGCCGCCCGCAAGCCCTACGCGCTGCTGGTCCGGGCGATGGAGGAGGCGGGCAAGGTCGCGATCGCCCGCTTCGTCATGCGGTCGAAGCAGTACCTGGCGGCGCTGCGGCCCAAGGACGGCGTCCTCGTGCTGTCGACCATGGTCTACGCGGACGAGGTCAACGACGCCACCGAGCTGGTCGACGGCGACCTCGCGGACGTCGAGGTCTCCGAGCGCGAGCTGCGCATGGCGACCCAGCTGGTCGAGTCGCTGTCCGAGCCGTTCGAGCCCGAGCGCTTCGAGGACACCTACCGGAGCCAGGTCCTGGAGCTGATCGACCGGAAGGCGGCCGGCGAGGAGATCGTGCCGGCGGCGGCGCCGGCTCCGGAGGAGAAGGTCGTCGACCTCATGGCCGCCCTCGAGGCCAGCGTCCGGGAGGCGAAGGAGGCGCGCAAGCGCCACCCGAGCGCCAAGGCGGCCGCCGGTGACGACGGCGGCGAGGCCTCCGGGAGCGGCAAGCGGTCGGGCGGCAAGGCCCGGAAGGCCGCGAAGTCCTCGAAGGCCGCGCCGAAGCGCAAGTCCGCCTGACCCGCCGTGGCGCAGCACACGCCGGTGGAGGTGGACGGCCGCACGCTGCGGCTGTCGAACCTCGACAAGGTGATGTACCCGGCCACCGGGACGACCAAGGCCGAGGTCATCGAGTACTACGCCCGGATCGCCCCGGTGATGGTGCCGCACCTGGCCGACCGGGGGGTGACGCTGCGGCGGTTCCCCGACGGCGTCGAGGGCGGCTCGTTCTTCGAGAAGCGCTGCCCCGACCACCGTCCCGACTGGGTGCGGACGGTCGTCGGTCCCGGCGACCGGCAGGGCGACATCCACTACTGCTGCCTCGACTCGGCGCCCGCGCTCGTGTGGGCGGCCAACCTCGCCGCGCTCGAGATCCACGCCCCGATGGCCCGGTCCGACATCGAGACGCCGACGATGTGCGTCTTCGACCTCGACCCGGGCGAGGGTGTGGGGATGAAGGAGTGCGCGGACGTCGCCCTCGACGTCCGGCACGTGCTGGACGGCCTCGACCTGGTCGGCTACCCGAAGACGTCGGGGTCGAAGGGCCTGCAGGTCTACGTGCCGCTGAACACGCCGCACACCCACGAGCAGGCCTCGGCGTTCGCCCAGGCGGTCGCCCGGCTGCTGGAGCGGGCCCACCCCGACGACGTCGTGTCCAACATGAACAAGCGCCTGCGGCGGGGCAAGGTGTTCGTCGACTGGAGCCAGAACAGCCGGCACAAGACGACCGTGGCGGTCTACTCGCTGCGGGCCCGGCCCCGTCCGACCGTGTCGACGCCGGTGACCTGGGACGAGGTCGAGGCGGCCGCCGACGGGGCGCCGCTGTCGTTCGAGGCCGACGAGGTGCTCGCACGGGTGGACGAGATGGGTGACCTGTTCGCTCCCACGCTGACCGGGCGCCAGGTCCTGCCGGACGTGCCGGGCTGACCGGGGGAGGCGGGGCCCGCGGGCCTCAGCCGGACCTGCCGCCGTCCCCGGCCAGGCCCTCGGCGAGCATGTCGATGGCCGCCGTGACGTGGTCGCCGAGCTCGGTGCCCGGAGCGTCGAGCCACGCGTCGGTGGCGACCCGCAGGGCGGCCATGGCCGCGGCGGCGAGCAGGCGGGGCCGCAGCGCGGTCTCCGGCAGGCCCAGGCGCTCGGCCGCCCACCGCACGATCTCCTGCTCGATCGAGCCGAGCAGGGCGTGGTAGCGGTTGCGGACGGCGGGCTCGACGGCGGCGAGCGCCAGCATGCGCCGGAATCGCTCCTCGTCGACGACGCCGGGCGTCAGCAGCGCGCTGCCGACGGCCCGCAGCGAGGCGAGCAGCGGCTCGTCGGGGGGCCGCTCGGCGAGCATGGGGCCGAAGGCGGCCTGGACCTCGTCGGCCTCGTCGAAGACGGCCTCGTCCTTGGTGGCGAAGTAGCGGAAGAACGTGCGCGGCGAGACGTCGGCGGCCGCGGCGATGTCCTCGACCGTCGTCGCCGCGTAACCGCGGCGCTCGAAGAGGTCGAGGGCGGCGTCCGCGATGGCACGACGGGTGCGCTCCTTCTTGCGCTCGCGCAGGCCCGGGGGGCTCACCATGGTCTCCGGAGGGTAGTCCGTCGCTGGCATGCGGTGACTCATGGCACAGGCTGACGTATGGCAGTCAGTGCCACCTCATCCCTACGCTGCAGTGTATGTCCCGGGCCCTCCACCGCCTCGGCCGGTTCTCGGTGCGCCGCCGGCGCCCCGTCGTGGTCGCCTGGCTGCTGGCGGCCGGGCTGCTGTGGCTGGCGGTCGCCGGCAGCGGCGGCTCGTACTCCGGTGACTTCCGCATCCCGGGCGCCGAGTCCCAGCGGGCGACCGACCTGCTCGAGGAGCGGTTCCCCCAGGTCGCGGGGGCCACCGCCCAGGTCGTGGTCCACACCCCCGACGGCGACCTGACCGCCGGGCACGAGGCCCGGGCGCTCGGCGACCTCGTCGAGCGCATCGGCGAGCTGCCGCACGTGCTCGTGGCGCTCGACCCCTCGGTGACCGGCCTCGTGTCGCCCGACCACCGCACGGCCATCGTCCGGGTCCAGTACGACGGCGAGCCCCGCGAGCTGGGGGAGGAGGCCTACCACCAGCTCGAGGAGGCGGTCGGTCCCACCCGCGACGCGGGCCTGCAGGTCGAGCTCGGCGGCGTGCTGCCCAGCTTCGCCGTCGAGGTCGAGACCGGGGCCGCCGAGCTCGTCGGCGTGCTCGGTGCCGTCGTCATCCTGCTCGTCGCTTTCGGCTCGGTCGTCGCCATGGGGCTGCCGATCGGCATCGCGCTGTTCGGCCTGGCCGGCGGCACCGCGCTGATCATGCTCATGCGGCTGGTGTTCGACATGCCGGCCGAGTCGGGAACGCTCGCCACGATGATCGGCCTCGGCGTGGGGATCGACTACGCCCTGTTCGTCGTCACCCGCCACCGGGCCGAGCTGCAGCGCGGCCTGACCGTGGCCGACGCCGCCGGGCGGGCCAACGCCACGGCCGGGCAGGCCGTCGTCTTCGCCGGCGGCACCGTCGTGATCGCCATCTGCGGCCTGGCGCTGGCCGGCATCCCGGCGGTCACCGCCATGGGCCTGGCCTCGGCGGTCGTCGTGGCCGTGATGGTCCTGGCCTCGATCACCCTCCTGCCCGCGCTGCTCGGCTTCGCCGGGCTGCGGCTGCTGCACGCCTCGCTGCCCTGGTCCCGCCGCGTCGATCCCGCCGCCCCGGTGGCGCTCGACGCCCGCCCTGCCCGGCGCAGCGGTTGGCAGCGCTGGGGCGACCACGTCACCCGCCATCCGTGGCCGTGGCTCGCGGCGGGCACGCTGGCGCTGCTGCTCGCCGCGGCTCCGGCCCTGTCGATGCGCCTCGGCCAGACCGACGCCGGCACCGACCCGCCCGGCACCACCACCCGCGCCGCCTACGACCTGACCGCCGAGGCCTTCGGCGCCGGCTACAACGGTCCGCTGCTCGTCGCCGCCGAACTGGACGGCGGGGACGGGGACGCGGCCGCGCTGCAGGCGCTCGCCGAGGCCGTCGCCGCCGACCCGGCGGTCGAGCTCGCCTACCCGCCCCAGCTCAGCGAGGGCGGCGATGCCGCGCTGCTGATGGTCGTCCCGACCGGTGCGCCCCAGGACGAGGAGACGAGCGACCTCGTCCACCGCCTGCGGGACGAGGTCGTGCCGGGCGCGCTCGAGGGCACCGACGTCGAGGCCCACGTCGGCGGCCAGACCGCCGTGTTCATCGACCTCGCCGACAAGGTGGCCGGGCGGCTGCCGGTGTTCATCGCCGCCGTCGTCGGGCTGAGCTTCCTGCTGCTGACCGCCGTGTTCCGGTCGATCGCCGTGCCGCTCAAGGCGGCGGTGCTCAACGTCCTGTCGATCGGCGCGGCCTACGGCGTGGTGGTCGCCGTGTTCCAGTGGGGCTGGGGCCGGTCGCTGATCGGCCTCGACGAGGCGGTGCCGATCGTCTCGTTCGTGCCCATGTTCATGTTCGCCGTGCTGTTCGGCCTCTCGATGGACTACGAGGTGTTCCTGCTCTCGCGCATCCGCGAGGAGCACCTCGCCGGCCGGGCGAACACGACCGCGGTCATCTCCGGCATCTCGTCGACGGCCCGGGTCATCACCTCGGCGGCGCTCATCATGATCTGCGTCTTCACCGGGTTCGTGTTCGGCGACCAGACGATCGTGAAGATGTTCGGCGTCGGCCTGGCCACCGCCGTGGCGGTCGACGCCACCGTCGTGCGGATCGTCCTGGTGCCGGCGACGATGCGCCTGCTCGGCGGGGCGAACTGGTGGCTGCCCCGCTGGCTCGACCGGGCGCTGCCCCGGCTGGAGGTGGAGGGGACCGGCGGGCTGCCCGAGCCCGAGCTGCGGGTGCCGGCGCCGGCCCCGCCCACCGCCGGGCCGGCCGAGGCGGCCCCGGACCGGGTACCCACCGCCTGACCGGCCTCCGGCGCCCCGTCAGTCGTCGTCGGGCTCCTCGTCCGCCGCGCCCTCGCCGGCGCCGCCCTCGTCCGCGCCGCGCCACCGGGCCTCGGCGACCTGCGTGGGGTCGCCGGGCCCGGCGGCGGGGGTGCCGTCGGGGTCGGAGGGGTGGGGGTCGCCGGAGGCCGTGGACATCTCGTAGGTGGCGTCCGGCACGTCCGACCGCAGGCCGCCGGGCGGGTAGGCGGTCGGGCCCGGGCGGAAGCTGCCGCCGGTCGCCGTGGGCGCCCACCACGGCGGTGGCGGCTCGACGATCCGCGGTGCGCCCGACGGCGGGGACGTGCCGGCGCGCACGGGCGGCGGGGCGGCGCCGGCCCCCGCCGGCGCAACGGGGGTGGGCCGGCAGGCCAGGGCCACCGCCAGCCCGACCGTCCAGCCGGTGAGCACCCCGAAACCGGCTCCTCGCGTCTCGGCCGACACGAGCAGGTCCATGTACGACGGGGCCGCGAGCCGGCCCTCGCTCACGACGTGGTGCCAGTGGAGGGCCGAGGCGACGCTCGCCGCGGTGCTCGCCAGCACGGCAGCGCCCCACCCGCCGAGCCACGCCGCGGCCCGGGAACGGGCCCGTCCGGCGAGGGCGGCCAGCAGGCCGACGGCGGCGAGCAGGACGGCGATCCGGAGCGCCGCGTTGACCGTGACGTCGCCGTCGCCGGACCGGAGGGGCCGGTCCCAGTTCGGCACCGAGGTGAGCAGGTCGAGGAGCGCCCGCGCGCTCCCGCCGCTGTCGATCGAGGCCTCGACGAGGGGGCGGCTGCCCAGACCCGCGACGAGGACGGTCGTGGTCGCCAGGGCCGCCAGGGCGCAGCGCCGGGGCGAGGACATGCGTCCTTCCTAGCCGACACGCACCTGCAGTGGGCGGCGCACCGCTCGCTGCGTTCAGCTCCGGCCGTCAGCCCTCGTCGGACCCCCCGTCCGACGGAGCCTCGCCGGCACCGTCGGTGTCCGGACCGGCGACCACGGTGGGGTCGTCGCCGGACGGGGAGGCGTGCGGGGCGGATGCCTCGACCCGGGTGGGGTCGTCGGGACCGGCCGGCCGGGGTGCGGTCGGGGGCGGCGGCGCCTGGCCGGGGGCGGGGCGGGCACCCCCGTCGGGCGGGGGCCCCGGCGACGGCGGCGGGGGCCACGCCGGCGCCGGCCCGGCGGTCGGCGGCACACCGAACGGTGGTGGCGGAGGCGCGCCGACGGTCGGGGGTGCGCCGACGGGCGGGGGTGCGCCGACCGGGGAGGGCGTCAGCGGGGCGGGTCGGCAGGCGAGCGCCGCGGCCAGGCCGACCGTCCAGCCGGTCAGCAGCCCGAAACCGGCGCCCCCCGTCACGGCGTCGACCAGGGTGTCCAGGTAGGGCGGGCCGAAGGGCTGGCCCTCGTAGACGACGTGGTGGAGGTGGAGCTGCGCGACCAGGGACGCGGCGGCACCGGCCAGCATGGCGGCGCCCCACCCGCCGAGCCAGGCGGCGCCCCGGGAACGGGCCCGTCCGGCGAGGGCGGCCAGCAGGCCGACGGCGGCGAGCAGCACGGCGATCCGCAGCACGATGTTGGTCACGAGGTCGCCCCAGACGGGTACGCCGCTCGGCGGCAGGTCCCAGCTCGGCACGCGGGTGAGGGTGAACAGGAGCCGCCGGGTCCGCATACCGCTGTCCCGCGCGGCCTCGACGAGCGGCGGGCTGCCCAGGACCACGACGAGCATCCCGGTGGTGACGAGGGCGGCCAGGGCGCAGCGGCGCGACGATGACATGGGCCATTCCTAGTCGGTCGCGCCGCGGCCGCGGCGTCAGGGCCGCGCCCGGCGTGGTCAGCCGGCGGGCGGGGCGGTGGTGGCGGAGGCGCCGTTCGGGCGGATCTCGGGCGCCGCCGTCCGGCCGGTCCCCGAGGCGACGGCCGCGGTCGCCGCGGGGTCGCGCCGGGGATGGCTGGGCTGGATCGCCTCCTTCGCCCAG
>DATGPY010000020.1:0-6093 GCA_035304465.1 Acidimicrobiales bacterium
GACCGAGGAGGACCCGTCCCTGCGCGTCGAGCGCAACGACGAGACCCGCCAGACGATCCTCCACGGCACCGGCGAGACGCACCTGCAGATCACGCTCGAGAAGCTGGCCCGCCGGTTCGGCGCCAACGTCGACACCGAGGACGTGCGCGTCCCCTACCGGGAGACGGTGACCGGCCGCGTCACCGGCGTCGAGGGCCGGCACAAGAAGCAGACCGGCGGCCACGGCCAGTTCGGCGTGTGCATCATCGACCTCGAGCCGCTCCCCCGCGGCGGCGGCTTCGAGTTCGAGAGCACGGTCGTCGGCGGGGCGATCAGCCGCCCCTTCATCGCCGCCATCGAGAAGGGCATCGAGGAGGCGATGCAGGAGGGCGGCGTCTTCGGCTTCCCCGTGGTCGACGTCAAGGTCACCGTGACCGACGGCAAGGAGCACTCGGTCGACAGCTCCGAGATGGCGTTCAAGATCGCCGGCCGCCTGGCGTTCCGGGCCGCGCTCGAGAAGGCGGGGCCGGTCATCCTCGAGCCGATCAGCCGGCTGGAGGTCACCGTCCCCTCCGAGCTGCAAGGCGACGTCATGGGCGACCTCAACGCCCGGCGGGGGCGGGTGCAGGGCAGCGAGGCGCTCAGCGACGGCCGCCAGACCATCCGGGCGCTCGTGCCCACCTCCGAGATCCAGCGCTACGCGATCGACCTCCGCTCGCTCACCGGCGGGCGCGGCCGCTTCCGGGCCGAGCACGACCACTACGACGTCCTGCCGGCCCACCTGACCGACAAGGTCCGGCGCACGGTCGGCGCGGAGGCCTGACGCCCCCGCGCCCGGCTCGGCGGCTCAGCCCGGCAGCACCTCCTCGATGGCCGACACCACCGCCTCGTCGGTGGGCTCGACCATCGGGTTGAACCGGGCGACGACGCGCCCGCCCGGCGCGACGAGGAACTTCTCGAAGTTCCAGCGGATGTCGCCGGTGTGGCCCTCGGCATCGGGCACCTCGACGAGCCGCCGGTACAGCGGGTGGCGACCCTCGCCGTTGACCTCGACCTTCTCGGTGAGCGGGAAGGTGACGCCGTAGGTCGTCGAGCAGAAGGTGGCGATCTCGTCCGGCGTGCCGGGCTCCTGCCCGCCGAACTGGTTGCAGGGGACGCCCAGCACGCTGAAGCCGCGGTCCTGGAAGCGCTCGTGGAGCTCCTCCAGGCCGGCGTACTGCGGGGTCAGCCCGCACTTGGAGGCCACGTTGACCAGCAGGACCGCCCGGTCGTCGTAGGCCCGCAGGTCGAGCGGGGCGCCGTCGAGGGCCTTGATCTCCACGCCGTCGAAGATGGACATGGCCGCACGCTACCGGGGCCGCCCCGCCCGTGCGCCGGTCCCGGCCCGACCCAGCGCGCCGGTGGCGACCTGGGCCAGCGCCACGCCGCCCAGCACGACGACCCCGCCGGCCAGCTGCAGCGGCGACAGCGACTGGCCGAGCCACGCCCACGCCACCCCGGCCGCCACGACCGGCTCGAGCATCCCGACCGCCCCGACCGTGGCCGGCGACAGGTGCCGCAGCGCGGCCAGGTACAGCGCGTAGGGCGCCAGCGTGCCCAGGACCACGACGGCGACGACCGCCGCCCACACCGGTGCCCGGACCCCGTCGAGCGCACCGAGCAGCGAGGTCGACCGCCCGAGCGTCGCCCGGTCGACGGCCCAGACCGGCTCGACGGCGAGCCAGAAGGCGGCGGCGAACGCGAACGTCCACACGTTGACCGCCAGCGGGTCGAGGGCGCCGCCGATGCGCCGCCCGACGAGCAGGAAGGTCGCGAGGCAGACCGCGGCCCCGGCCGCCGCCCCGGTGCCCACCGGGTCGAGGCGGGCGTCGCGCCAGACCTCGGCGACCAGCGCCAGCCCGGCCAGCGACAGTGCCAGCGAGGCCCACATGACCGGGCGCACCTGCTCGCGCTGGACGAGGCGCGCCCACAAGGCGACGAGCACGGGCCCGGTGAACTCGACGAGGATGGCGACGCCGACCGGCACCCGGTCGATGGCGACGAAGTAGAGCCACTGGATCATCGCCGCCCCCACGACGCCGAGGACGGCGACCTGCGGCACGAGCCGGCGGGGCAGACGCAGGCGGGACCGGGCGACGGGACCGGCGACGGCCGCGAGCCCGACGGCGACGCCCGTGCATCGGAGCGCCGCCAGCTCCCGGGGCCCGACGCCGGCCTCGAGGGCCACCTTGGCGATGCTGGCGTTGGCGCCGAACAGCACGGCCGCGGCGGTGACCTGGGCGAGGCCGAGGCGCGCCCGCGCCGGGGCCTCGCCGGCGGCGGTGGTCGGGAGGGCGTCGACGGAGGGCGGGGGCACGGCGCACCAGGCTGGCCGCCCCGCCGGCGACCGCACCACCCGAGTTGGGGTAGAACCGGCGGATGGACCTGTCGAAGCTCGCACCGTCGGACATCGCCGTCACCCTCCGGGGCCTGGAGCGCCGCTACCGCGGGTTGTTCGCCGGCATCGGCGAGGACGAGTCGCCCGACGACGTCGCCCGGCGCGTCGTCGACGGCTGGTCGCCGATCGAGCACATCGTCGCCGCGGCGTGGGGGATCGCCGCGGCCGACCGGGCGCTGGCCGCGATCCTGACCGAGGACGACCCGGTGCTCGACCCGGACGAGGTCGTACCCGAGCGACGACCCAAGCCCGGCGCGGTATCCGGGACGCTGCACGAGCGGCTCGCCGAACTGGGGCTCGAGGCCAACGCGGCCGCCGACCGGGTCGAGGCGACCGGCGCCCGGGAGTGGGAGCGCACCGGCACCCTGGGCGACGAGGGGCGCCGGGTCACCGCCCTCGACGTCGCCCGGCTGGCCGTCGAGGCCGGCGTGGGCCACCTGCGCAAGGCCGAGACCCTGCTCGCCGAGCTGCTGCGCCCCCAGCCGCCCGAGCGGAGCTGACCCCGGCCGCCGTCAGGGCGGGACGGCCCCGGCGGCCGCGACGTACTCCTCGACCGGCACCCGCTCGGTGGCCGCCCAGCCGACCGGGAGGTAGAGGTCCCCGGCGGTCGTCCAGTACCAGACGCCCCAGTGGTGGAAGGCCAGGTAGGCGCCGGGGTGCTCGGCCATCAGCTCGGCGTACCGCAGCACCGCCCGGACGTAGCGGTCGCTGTGGTTGTAGTGCCACAAGGCGTTGCCCAGGTCGTGGGGCGCGCCGTTGGCGGCCAGGTACCGGGCGGCGGCCCGGATCGCCTGGCGGTGGTCGTCGACGTCGCCCTCCCCGTAGGCGGCCCACGTCTCGGGCATGAACTGCATGGGGCCCTGCGCGCCGGCCTCGGAGGTGCCCCGGATCCGGCCCATGGCGGTCTCGACGAGGTTGACCGCGGCGAGCACGTTCCACGGACGCCGAAGGTCGCCTCGGCCTCGTGGAACCACCCGAGCAGCTCGTCGGCCGGCGGCGGGGCGACGATGCGCCAGGCCGGCATCTCCGTGGCCGGCGCGCCGACGAGGGCCCGCAGGTCGCGCCGGGCGGCCGCGTGGCCCTGCGCGACCGGGACGAGCTCCGGCGGCAGGGCGGCGGCGACGGCGGCGTCCCACTCCGGGTGGTCGCCGAGGGTCCGGTAGGCGACCTGCTGGGCGAGGGCCGCCTCGGCGACCTCGGCCTCGGTGGCGTCGGGCCGGCGGACGACGCCCTCGGCCTCGGCGATCTGCTGCGCCAGGGCGAGCGGGTCCCCGGCCGGGGCCGGGGGGCGGAGGGCGGTGAGGTCGACGGGCTGCGTCGTGGTGGTCGTCGCCGGGGCCGCCGTCGTGATCGCCTCGGCCGGGGCCGTCGTGGCGGCCTCCCGCCCGCCCGCCGCCCGCCCGGCGGTGCCGCCGTCCGGTGCGGCACCGCCGTCGCCGCAGGCGGCGCCGGCCGCGAGCAGGACGGCGAGCAGGGTGGCGGTCGGGCGACGCACGGCGCGGGAGGCTAGCGGCGGGCCGGTCCGGGCCGCCGGCCACGACGCCGGCCCGCCGCCCGACGGCGTGCGCCCTACCGGAGCGGCTCGGCGAACAGCGCCACCGGGCCCCGTGGGCCCTCGGCCAGCGCGACCCGCTCGACGCCCGGCGGCGGCTCCAGGGCCTCGGGGCCCTCGACCTGCCAGACCCGCAGGTCGGCCCTGTCATCGTGGCGCCGCCCCTCGCCGAAGTAGCCGACGAGGGCGTCGCCCTCGACGACCACCGGCACGCCCCGCGCCACCAGCGAGGCCGCCACCGGGTAGCTGTAGGGGTCGTTGAAGCGAACGCCGGTGAAGTCGAAGAAGATGGTCCCTCGACCTGCAAGGGCACCTGCTTCATCGATCAGCTCCCCCAGGGCGGGCCGAGCCTCGTGCTCGAGGCCCGGCCCTGGCACCTCACCCTCATAGGTAGGCAGATTTGCCGCGACCACAAGCACGAGGACGGCGAGGACGGCACGGACCGCGAACAACGGCCGCCGACTTGGCGGCTCCCCTTGGTGGGCGGCTGCGACGCCCACCAGGCAGAGCAGGGCACACAGCAATGCCGCCCAAGCGAAGGCTGCGGTTACCCATGCCCACCGCATCTGGTGAGAGGAGATACCCGCCACCGAGGGCGGCGAGGTCGCGACCGCGACGACGGTAGCGGCGAGCATGACTGCAGCCAGGACTGTGAACGCTGCGAGACCCACACGGCGGTGACGTGCATGCCACCAAGCGACCACGGCGAGCGCCCCGACGGTGACGGCAACGACCAACGCGTTGGCCAGAGGTCGATCTGCAGGACCAGTCAGGCCTCCACCGATGGACCAGCGGCTGTAAGTACCGCGGGTGAACCACGGCGAGCTGATCAGCAGCTCGCCGACCACGCTCACGCCTCGCCCCAGACCGAGCCTCTCGGCGTCGCCACTGGTTGCCGCCCGCAGCAGGCGGGACAAGTTGCCGTCGCCGAGGTTGAGGAGCTCCTGCACCACAGGCTGACACCAGGCAACGACGACCACCACCGCACTGGCGACCAGCGGCCCCCGCGTGGGTCGCTGGTTCGCGCGCGCGACATGCCATGCCCACGACGCCACCGCGACTGTGCCGGCGACACCAACGACCGTCACCTGGCTGACGTGGGTCTGCACGACCAGACTGCCGAGCCCGACGAGCCACGGGACCATGGCAACGTCGCCGCGGGAAGCGGCCCCAGCCACGACGAGGAACGCAAGGAACGGCAGCACGAGGGCGTTCGGCTGCCATGCGTCGTAGAGCAGCTCGCTGCCCATCGCGTACTGCAGCCCCGTCAACGCTGCGGCCACGCCCAGCATGGCGACCGCTCCGCCGAGGCGGCGTGCGGCCACCACCGCGAGCGACGACGCCGCCATGTTGATCGCCATCACACCGATCGCCAAGCCGACCCACGGGCCGAGCGCGCGCACGAACGGCGCCAGCAGGTCGTAGTAGAGCGGCCCCGGGTTGTGGATGGTTTCGCCCACGACCAGCGAGGCCGACGTCCAGGGACCGAGCAGGTGGTGATGTTCGGTGCCGACGTCGAGCGCCTGCACGAGGAGGACGCCGTTGTCTCCCAGCGGCCACCAGCCCCGCGCGAGGCCCCGCACCGTGGCCACGACGATCGGGAAATTGACGACCCCGAGAAGCGTCCACACCAAGCAGCGGTCCGTTCGCGTCGACGCCCTCTCCCCCGCCAGTGGTTCGTCAGGACGATCGAAGCCGGGCACGCTCCCCAGCGAGACACCCGCCACCTCTCCCCGCACCCAGCGGACCCTATCAGGACCGGGCGGGTGGGCCGATCGGAGCACGCGTCAGGCGCCCTCGAGGTCGGACCAGTCCTCGGGGTTGTCCTCGACGAAGTGCTCGACGGCGTGCCCGTCGACCCCGTCGACCAGCACCAGCCCCCGCTTCGCCGGCGGGTTCTCGTTGGAGTAGACGAGGATGCGCCACGTCGGCCGGCTCAGCAGCCCCCGCCAGCCCATCTGCGCCGACGCGTGCCCGACCGGGAAGCCGACGACGCGCCCGGCGGCCACCAGCGCCTCCTGCTCGTCGACCTCCAGGTTCCAGCCGCTGGCCAGCTGGTAGGCGCCCATGGCCGCCAGCAGGACCGCGGCCAGCACGTAGCCCCCGTTGACGTAGGGCGAGTCGC
>DATGPY010000021.1:0-3324 GCA_035304465.1 Acidimicrobiales bacterium
CCTGGACGGCGGCGACCGGGTCCTCGACCTCCGCGTCCACGACGTGGGTGGCGCCGAAGCGCCGGGCGGTCCCCAGCCGGGGGGCGCCGAGGTCGACGGCGACCACGCGGCCGGCGCCGGCGAGCACGGCACTCTGCACGAGGTTCAACCCGACCCCGCCGCAGCCGATCACCACCACCGACTCACCGGCCCGGACCCGGGCGGCGTGGACGACCGCGCCGTACCCGGTGAGGACGGCGCACCCGAGCAGGCCCGCACGGTCGGCCGGCACCTCGGCGGGGACCCGCACGACGGAGTTGCGGTGCAGCACCGTGCGCTCCGCGAGCCCGCCGATGCCCGCGACCTGACCGACGGCCCGGCCGTCGGGACGCACCAGGCGCGGGACCGGCCGCTCGGCCCGGCCCAGGTCGTTGCGTCGCTCGCAGAGGAAGGTGCGGCCCTCGCCGCAGGCGCGGCAGCGGCCGCAGTACATCGACAGGCAGGCCACCACCGCGTCACCCACCGCGAGGTCGTCGACATCGGCGCCGACGGCCTCGACGACCCCGGACACCTCGTGTCCCACGATCGTCGGCAGCGGCACGGGCAGCTCGGCCTCGATCATGTGCAGGTCGGAGTGGCACAGCCCGCAGGCGTCGACCCGCACGCGGACCTCCGTCGGGGCCAGCCAGTCGTCGAGGAGGAGCTCCTCGACCTCCACCCGTCCGGGGGCCGCGGAGAGGACCGCGGCGCGTACCGGGGTGCGCGTCGCGCCCGGCTCCGTCGCGATCGGGGGCGCCAGCAGGTCATTGGTCACGGCAACTACCTTGTCATTTCGCTGTATGTCGTTTAGGAATACTTCAACCTAGTACACCAACCAGTCGAGGACGGCGCAATGCGGACACGGGACCAGGTTCATCTCGACGGCGGATGGGTCGAGCCGCACGGGACGGAGGTCCACGAGCTGGTGGACCCGCGCACCGGCGAGGTCTTCGCCCGGGTCCGGCACGCCGACGAGGTCGACGTCGACCGTGCGGTCGCGGTCGCCCGCCGGGTCTTCGACGACGGCCCCGCCTGGCCGGCCGCGGAGCGGGTCAAGGCGCTGCGCGGCCTGCACGACGCGATCGCCGCCCGCACCGAGGAGATCGCGGAGGTGATCTCGGCCGAGATGGGCTCCCCCGCGACGTTCGCCCGGCAGGTCCAGGTCGGGATGGCCCTGGCGACGCTGGCGACGACCGTCGACGTGCTGGAGGACTACGCCTTCGACGAGCACCTCAGCGGCATCATCGTGGCCCGCGAGCCGATGGGCGTGGTCGCCGCGATCACCCCGTGGAACTTCCCGCTGCACCAGTCGTTGACCAAGATCGGCTCCGCCCTGGCCGCCGGCTGCCCGGTCATCCTCAAGCCGGCCGAGACCACCCCGCTGTCGGCGTACCTGCTCATGGAGGCGGCCGAGGAGGCCGGGATCCCCGCGGGCTGGCTGCAGCTGCTGCCGGGTCGCGGGACGGTCGTCGGGGCGGCCCTGGCCGCGCATCCGGGCGTGGACGCCGTGTCGTTCACCGGCTCGACCGCGGTCGGACGCTCGATCGCCGCTGCCGGCGGGGCCGGCATCAAGCGGCTCTCCCTGGAGCTGGGCGGCAAGTCCCCCAGCGTGCTGCTCGACGACCTCGACGGGGCCGGCTTCGCGACCGCGGTCCGCACCAGCGTCGGGTTCGGCCTGATGAACGCCGGGCAGACCTGTGCGGCCTGGACCCGCCTGATCGTGCCCGAGGCGCGCTACGACGAGGCGGTCGCGATCGCCGGCGAGGTCACGGCCGCCGCCGTCCCCGGCGAGTCGCTGGGGCCGCTCGCCTCGCGGGCGCAGTGGGACCGGGTCACCGGCTACCTCGCCTCCGCGGTCGACGAGGGCGCCGTCGTCGAGCACGGCGACGCGGCCCCCGCCCTGCCCGAGCGCGGCTTCCACCTCGCGCCGGTCATCCTCGGCCGGGTCACGCCGCAGATGCGGGTGGCCCGCGAGGAGGTCTTCGGCCCCGTGATCGCCGTCCAGACCCACACCGGCGACGACGACGCGGTGCGCCTGGCGAACGCCACCGAGTACGGCCTCTCCGCCGGCGTGTTCGGCGCCGACCAGGACCGGGCCATCGCCGTGGCCCGCCGCATCCGTTCGGGCGTCGTGCACGTGAACGGCCTGAACTCCCACCGGCTGGCGCCGTTCGGCGGCTACAAGCAGTCGGGGCTCGGCCGGGAGTACGGCCGGTTCGGGATCGAGGAGTTCCTCGAGGTCAAGTCCATCCAGCCGCCCGTCTCCGCCTGACACCACGACCCCCAGGAGCCCCCATGGCCCTCGACGCCGCCACCACCGCCCTGCTCGCCACGCTCGCCGAGGCCGGCGGCGCACCCATGCACGAGACCACCCCGGCCGAGGCGCGCGCCCGGATGGCCGGGCTGGCGACGCTCTACCCCGCCGGCCCCGAGGTAGCGCGGGCCGAGGACCTCGCGGTGCCCACCCGCGCGGGCTCGGCCGCCTGCCGGCTCGTGGCGCCGGAGTCCCCGCGCGGCGTCCTGCTCTACCTGCACGGCGGCGGCTGGGTCGTCGGCTCCCCGGCCGAGCACGAGACGCTGGCCCGCGAGCTCGCCGTCCGCACCGGCTGCGCCGTCGTGCTCGGCGGCTACCGACTCGCGCCGGAGCACCGGTGGCCGGCGGCGGTCGAGGACGCCTGGGACGTGCTGGGCTGGGTCGCGGCCCACCACGGCGAGCTCGCGCCGGAGGGCACCCCGCTCGTCGTCGCCGGCGACAGCGCCGGCGGCAACCTGGCCACGATCCTCGCCCGGCGCGCCCGCGACGCCGGCGGCCCCGCCCTCGCAGCCCAGGTGCTCGTCTACCCGGTCACCGAGGCCGACTTCGACAACGCCTCCTACACCGATCCGGCCAACCAGCTCGCGCTCAACCGGCAGACCCTGATGTGGTTCTGGGACCACTACGTCGACGCCGAGCACCGCGACCACCCCGACGTCTCCCCCGCCCGCGCCGACGACCTCGCCGGCCTGCCGCCGGCGATCGTCGTCACCGCCGAGCACGACGTGCTCCGCGACGAGGGCGAGAAGTACGCCGGCCGGCTGCGGGCCGCCGGCGTGCCGACCACGCTGCGCCGCTTCGACGGCCAGATGCACGGCTTCTTCACCATGTCGGGCCTGCTGCCCGCCGGCGCCGAGGCGCTGGCGTACGTCGCCGCCGAGCTCGAGCCCCTGCTGGCCACCACCCACGAGGAGCAGTCATGACCACCCCCACCTCCGGCCCGGACCGACCCGACGCGGTCGTCGTCGGCGCGGGATTCGCCGGCCTCTACG
>DATGPY010000022.1:0-6848 GCA_035304465.1 Acidimicrobiales bacterium
CCGGTGATCCGCGTCCTGCTCGCCGACGACCAGGCGCTCGTCCGGGCCGGGTTCCGGGCGCTGCTCGACGCCCAGGACGACATCGCCGTCGTGGGCGAGGCCGGCGACGGCGACGAGGCCGTGGCCATGGCCCGGCGCGAGCGGCCGGACGTCGTGCTCATGGACGTCCGCATGCCCGGCACCGACGGCCTGACCGCCACCCGGGCCATCGCCGCCGACGACCGGCTGTCCGCCGTCCACATCGTCATCCTCACGACCTTCGAGCTCGACGAGTACGTGTTCGAGGCCATCCGCTCGGGGGCGAGCGGGTTCCTGGTCAAGGACACCGAGCCGGTGGAGCTGCTCCGGGCGGTGCGGGCGGTCGCGGCCGGTGACGCCCTGCTGTCGCCCGGCGTGACCCGCCGCCTCATCGGCGCGTTCGCGACCCAGAGCCGGGCGCCCCGGCACCCGGCACTCGACACGCTGACCGACCGGGAGCGCGAGGTCATGGTGCTGGTGGCCGAGGGGCTGTCCAACGACGAGATCGCCGAGCGCCTCGTCGTCAGCCCCATGACCGCCAAGACCCACGTCAGCCGGGCCATGACCAAGCTGGGAGCGCGCGATCGCGCCCAGCTCGTCGTGTTCGCGTACGAGTCGGGCCTCGTCCGCCCCGGCTGGTCGGCCCGGCCGGGCGAGGCCGGCTGAGCAGCCGGCGCCAGAGCGCGTACCGCGCCCGGCGTAGGCCCGGATCATCCCGTCGGGCAACGACGGGCGGGGGGTGCCCGCCGGACCATCGGGTCATGGCCACGACACCCACCGCCACCCGCACCGACGTCCCCACCCGCCTGGCCGCCCGGACGGTCGAGGCGACCAAGGTCTACGGGTCCGGCCCGACCGCGGTGATGGCGCTCGACGCCGTCACGGTCGGCTTCGAGGCCGGACGGTTCACCGCCATCATGGGCCCGTCGGGCTCGGGCAAGTCCACGCTCATGCACTGCGTCGCCGGGCTCGACACCGTGACCGAGGGCCGCGTGCTGCTCGGCGACGTCGACCTCGGCACGCTGGGCGACCGCGAGCTGACCCTGCTGCGCCGCGACCGGGTCGGCTTCGTGTTCCAGGCCTTCAACCTGGTGCCGACGCTCACGGCCGAGGAGAACATCACCCTGCCCGACCGGCTGGCCGGCCGGCGCACCGACCCCGACCGCCTCGCCGAGGTCGTCGCCACGATGGGGCTGGGCGACCGGCTGGCGCACCGCCCGTCCGAGCTGTCGGGCGGGCAGCAGCAGCGGGTCGCCGTCGCCCGCGCCCTGGTGCGGCGGCCCGACATCGTCTTCGCCGACGAACCGACCGGGAACCTGGACTCCCGGAGCAGCGGCGAGATCCTGCAGCTCCTGCGCCGGGCCGTCGACGAGCTGGGCCAGACCGTCGTCATGGTCACCCACGACCCGCGGGCCGCCGCGGTGGCCGACAGCGTCGTGTTCCTGGCCGACGGGCGGATCGTCGGGCGCGACGACGACCCGACGACGGCGTCCGTCGTCGAGCGGACCTCGAGCCTGGGAGGTTGAGCCGTGCTGTTCCTGACCCTGCGCGAGATGCGGGCCCACGCCCGCCGCCTCGCCGGCGCGTCGCTGGCCGTCGTGCTCGGCGTGGCCTTCCTGACCGGCACGCTCGTCCTCGGCTCGACGCTGCGGAGCAACTTCGACGACCTGTTCGCCGACGCCGTCGCCGGCCAGGACGTCGTCGTCCGCAGCGAGACCCTGATGGAGATGGACTCGCCCCGGGGCCTCATCGACCTGTCACTGGTCGAGAGGGTCGCGGCCGTCGACGGCGTGGCCCGCGCCGAACCGGAGGTGTCCGGCATCGGTCAGCTGCTGGGGTCCGACGGCGAGCCGATCGGCGGCATGGGCCCACCCCAGCTGGCCGGCAGCTGGACCGAGGACCCCGAGCTCAACGCCTTCCGGCTGGCCGAGGGCCGGGCGCCCGAGCGCAGCGGCGAGGCGGTCGTCGACCGCAGCACGCTGGAGCGGGGCGACCTGGCGATCGGCGACACCACGACCCTGCTGACCCCCGAGCCGGTCGAGGTCACCATCGTCGGCGTCGCCACCTTCGGCGACCGGGACGGGATGGCCGGCGTGACGTTCACCGGGCTGACGCTCGAGGACGCCATGGCGCACCTCACCGGGTCGGCCGACGGCGTGTCGAGCATCGCCGTGCGCGCCGAGGAGGGCGTGAGCCCGGACGAGCTGGCCGAGCGGCTCGACGCCGTGCTCCCCGGCGGCGTCGAGGCGGTGACCGGCGAGGCGCTCGCCGACGAGCAGGTGGACGAGATCGCCGACACCTTCCTCGACATGATGCTGGCGATGCTGACGACCTTCGCGGGCATCGCCCTGCTGGTCGCCACGTTCAGCATCTACAACACGTTCTCGATCCTGGTGGCCCAGCGGACCCGGCAGGTGGCGCTGCTGCGGGCCATCGGGGCCGGCCGGGGCCAGGTGCTGCGGACGGTCGTGCTGGAGGCGCTGGTCGTCGGTCTGGTGGCGGCGGCCGTCGGCCTGGTCGGCGGCCTCGGCGTCGCTGCCCTGCTGACCGCGCTGTTCGACCTGGCCGGCTTCGCCCTGCCCACCGGCGGCATGGTCGTCACGGCGAGCACCGTGGTCACCGGCCTGGTCGTCGGCGTGGCGACGACGCTGGTCGCCGCGGCGGCGCCGGCGGTGCGGGCCACCCGGGTCGCGCCGCTCGCCGCCCTGCGTGACGCCGCGGTCGAGCGGACCACGCCGTCCCGGGCGCGGGCCGTGGCCGGCGCGGCCGTGCTGGCGACGGGCGTCGGGCTCACCCTGGCCGCGGCGACGAGCGAGGGCGGCAGCGTGACCGTCGCCGGCGTCGGCGCCGTGCTGACGGTGGTCAGCGCCGTCGTGCTGGGACCGGTCGTCGCCCGCCGGGCCGTGTCGGTGCTCGGCGCGCCGGTCGCCCGCCTGCGGGGCGTGCCCGGCGGCCTCGCCCGCCAGAACGCCGTGCGCAACCCTCGCCGCACGGCCGCCACGGCATCGGCGCTCATGGTCGGCGTCGCGGTGGTGACGCTGTTCACCGTGTTCGCCTCGTCGTTGGAGGCGTCGCTGGAGGACACGCTCGACCGCACGCTGGCGAGCGACCTCGTCGTCAACGACGGCGCCTGGGGCGGGGGCGGCTTCAGCCCGGCGCTGGCCGACGAGGTGGCCGCCCTCGACGAGGTCGAGGTCGCGACCGGCCTCGGCACGGGTGAGGTCCGCGTCGACGGCGATGTGAAGTCGGTGTCGGTCGCCGATCCCGCCGAGCTGGCCCGGGTGGCCGACCTGGGCGTGACCGCCGGGTCGCTCGCGGACGTGGGCGACGGCCGGATCGCGGTGGCCGACGACACGGCCTCGTCGCACGGCTGGGCCGTGGGCGACACGGTCGAGGTCACCTTCGTCGACGGCCGGACCGAGGAGCTGGCGATCGCCGCCACCTACGAGGCGGACGACCTGACCGGCGGCTACCTGCTGCCCCGCGACGTGTGGGAGCCCCACGCGCTCCAGTCGACGGACCGGATGGTCCTGGTCGACGTGGCCGACGGCGTCGACCTCGACGAGGCGAAGGCCGCGGTCACCGAGGTGGCGGACCGCTTCGGCGGCCCGAACGTCGAGGACCGCGAGGAGTTCACGGCCACGATGACCGCCGGCGTCGACATGATGATCGGCGTCGTCTACGCCCTGCTGGCGCTGGCGGTCGTCATCGCCCTCATGGGCATCGCCAACACGCTGTCGCTCGCCGTCCACGAGCGGAGCCGGGAGCTGGGCCTGCTGCGGGCGGTCGGGACGACCCGGGCCCAGCTGCGCTCGGCGGTGCGGTGGGAGTCGGTGGTGCTCGCCGTCTTCGGCGCCGCCGGCGGGATCGCCCTCGGCGTGTTCCTCGGGTGGGCGCTGGTCGAGACCGTGAGCGCCGCGACCGGCGGCCTGGGCAGCTTCGCCCTGCCCACCGGCAGCCTCGCCGTCGTCCTGGTGGCGGGTGCGCTGGCCGGGGCGCTGGCCAGCGTGCGACCGGCTCGGCGGGCGGCGCGGCTGGACGTGCTCACCGCGATCGCCGCGCCCTGACGGGCGGCGGGCGCGCCGGGCCGCGAGGCGGCCGCGGGATCCGGGGACGACGGCCCCCCCCGGTCCCGCGGCCGGCGCGCGCCGGGACGGTCCGTGGGGGCCCGCCGCCGGTCGCGCCGCTCAGGCCGGCTCCGGGGCCGACTCCTCCAGTTCGAGGCCCCGGGTCTCGGGCAGGAGCAGGAACAGCGCCGCGGCCGCCGCCGCGGGCAGGCAGACCGCCAGGGTGGCGGTGCCGAAGCTGCCGGTCGCGTCGGCGACCGCCCCGACGGCCATCAGCCCGGTGGTCGCGCCCAGCACGCCGGCGACGACGAGCCACCCGGCCATCGACGACCGCTGCGAGGTGGGGAACAGCTCGGCGCCGAGCGTGATGGCCGGCGTGGCGTAGGCGGAACCGACGAGCACCCCGGCCAGGTAGCCGACCACCAGCGCGGCGAGGCCGCCCGAGTAGGCGAGCACGCCGGCCGCCGCCAGGGCGACGAGGCCGCCGGCGGCGGTGGGGCGGCGCCCGACCCGGTCGGCGAGCACCCGGCCCACGACGAGGCCGGCGAGCCCCACGGGACCGGCGGCGACGACGAGGGCACCGGTGAGCGCCGGCCCGGCGTCGAGGACGTTCTCGGCGTAGACGAACACGAACGTGTTGGCCGGGCCGGTGACGAGCGCGCTGGCGAACGCCACCACGCCCAGGACGGCGAGCCGGCCCCGCAGCTCGGGCGGGACCGATCGCAGGGCGGGCGCCCGGTGGCCCGGGTCGTCCGCGAGCGCCCGGTAGCGGTCGGGCTCGACGACCAGCCGGCGGGTCGCCCACACCGCGGCCAGCGGCACGAGGGCCAGGGCGAACACGCCCCGGAACCCGAGGGCGCCGCCCGCGGCGCCCCGGATGACCGCGACCACGCCCGCGCCGATGCCGTAGGCGGCCGACATCAGCGCCACCGCCTTGGCCCGGTCGCCGGCCCCGGTGAGCTCGGCGGCCATGACCTCGCCGACCGTGTCGGTGGCGGTGAGCAGCGGGCGGGCCAGCGCGAAGGCGGCGACGAACCACCAGTAGCCCGGGCTGGCCGCGGCGGCCACGACGGCGAGCAACCCGACGGTCACCCAGGTGAGCAGCGCCCGGCGGCGGCCGGTGCGGTCGGCGATCGCGGCCAGCGGCAGCGCGGCCACCGCGGCCAGCCGGATGGCCGCCAGGCCGGCGCCGAGGACGGTGCCCGGCAGCCCGGCCTGCTCGGCGACGGTGTCGCCGCCGTCGCGCAGCTCGCCGAAGTGCTCGGCCACGTCCGCCAGCGCCGCGGCCGGGCTGAACTGCGCGAACCCGGCGGCGGCCATGACGACGGCCACGCCGACGACGGGCCCGCCCAGCCACCGGTGCAGCTCGGGCCCGGCGTCCGGGCCGTCAGCCCGCGTCGCCGGCACCGGGAGCCGGCTCCCGCCGCAGCTCCTCGGCCAGCCGCGCGCCGGCCGGCAGGTCGCGGCGCCCGGCCAGCACGGCGGCGACGGCGAGGTAGTCGGCGACGACCCCCACGTCGTGCACCCGCAGGATCACCCCCGGCCGGTCGGCGACGTGCCCGACGGCGGCGAGGGTGCCGCCCAGCCGGGCGCGGGGCGGCCGCTGGGTGATGGCGCCGATGAAGTCCTTGCGCGACAGGGCGAGCAGCAGGGGCCGCCCGAGCGCCTCCACGGCGTCGAGGTCCCGCAGCACCTCGACCGTCTGGGCCGGCGTCTTGGCGAAGTCCGGCCCGGGGTCGAGGATCGTCGAGCGGGGGTCGACGCCGGCCTCGTGCGCGACGTCGAGGCGCTGGCGCAGGAAGGCGACCACGTCGGCCGTCACCCCGCCGACCTCGGCGTAGAGCGCGTCGTCGAGCACCTTGTGCTTGGGCCGCGCCCGGGTGTGCATGAGGACGAGCCCCGCGCCCGCCTCGGCGACGAGCGTGGCGACCTCGGGGTAGAGGAGGCCGCTCACGTCGTTGACGATCGCCGCGCCGGCGTCGAGGACGGCCTCGACCACGGCCGGCCGGTAGGTGTCGACCGAGACCAGCACGTCGGGGGCGGCGTCGAGGATGCCCTCCACCACCGGCAGCACCCGCGCGACCTCCTCCTCCACCGGGATCTCCGGCACCCCGGTGATGCCGGACTGCCCACCGACGTCGACGATCCCGGCGCCCTGGGCGACCTGGTCGAGGGCGAGGGCCACCCGCTCGGCCGTGGTGCGGGTCTCGCCCCGGTCGGAGAACGAGTCGGGGCTGGCGTTGACGATGCCCATGAGCACGGGCCCGGTCAGGTCCAGCTCGCGCCCGCGCACGATCAGGGTCGGTGGACGGCTCACGGGCCTCACCGTAACGGGGCGGCCGCGACGCCCTCAGAGCGGGAGCGGGTCGTGGTCGTCCGAGGCCCCCGGCCCGGCGACGTCCGAGCCGGCGGGGTCGGACGCCGCCGGGGCCCGGCCGGCACGGGCGCCCGCCCGGTCCGCCCGCGTGGTGCCCGCGCCCGGGTGGCGCGAACCGGTGAGGTCCGCCCCGGTCGCGGACCGGCCCGGCCGGCCACGGCCGGGCAGCGTCGCCAGCGGCGGCAGCTCGCCGAACCCGCGCACCAGCGGCGGGTGGCCGGGCCGCAGCAGCGTCGAGGGGTTCTCGAAGGGGACGCCGGCCCGCTGCAGCGCGGTCTGCAGCACGACCAGCGCCTGTGGGCCCAGGTCGTCGAGGCTGCGGTTGCGGTGCACCCGGCGGCCGAGGTCGACCTGGGCCATGCCGCGGGTGCCGACCGCCTCGGCGA
>DATGPY010000023.1:0-2225 GCA_035304465.1 Acidimicrobiales bacterium
AGGAGATCCGGGCCGTCGTCGAGGGCGCGACGGTGCTGATCACCGGCGCCGGCGGGTCGATCGGCTCCGAGATCGCCAAGCAGGTGGCCGAGCTCGCGCCCGGGCGGCTGGTGCTGCTCGACCACGACGAGACGCACCTGCACGACGTCGCCGGGCAGCTCGACCACCCCGCGCAGCTCGACCTCACCGACATCCGCGACCGCGACCGCATCGCGGCGCTCATGTCGGAGGTCCGGCCCGACGTGGTCTTCCACGCCGCGGCGCACAAGCACGTGCCCCTCCTCGAGGCCCAGCCCATCGAGGCGGTGCGCACCAACGTGCTCGGCACCTACAACATCGTGGCCGCCGCGGCCGAGTGCGAGGTCGACCGGCTGGTCTTCATCTCGTCCGACAAGGCCGTCCGGCCGTCGAACGTGCTCGGCTACTCCAAGTGGCTCGGCGAGCAGCTCGTCCTGCTGCTCGCCCCGCCGGGCTCCCGGTGGTGCTCGGTGCGGTTCGGCAACGTGCTCGGCAGCCGGGGCAGCGTCATCCCCACCTTCGCCCGCCAGATCGCCGCGGGCGGGCCGGTGACGGTGACCGACCCCCGCATGACGCGCTTCTTCATGAGCGTGCGCGAGTCCGTGCAGCTCGTGCTGCAGGCCGCCGTGCTGTCCGAGGGCGGCGGCGAGATCTTCATGCTCGAGATGGGCGAACCGGTCAACATCCTCGAGCTGGCCGAGCGGATGGTGCGCCTGTCGGGCCACCAGGTCGGCACCGAGATCCCCATCCGGTTCTCGGGCCGGCGCCCCGGCGAGAAGCTGGCCGAGGACCTCCAGAACCCGGAGGAGCAGGCCAGCCCGACGCGGCACCCCTCGATCGTTCGGCTGACGCCCATCCGCATCGACGCCGAGCACCTCGACAAGAGCATCCGCGAGATGGAGCACCTCGTCGCCGACCACCGCGACGGCGAGGCCGCCGAGCTCATGGTCGCCCTCGCCAAGGTCCCGGCCCGTCCGGTGGCCGACGACCGGGTCGTCGACCTCGCCAGTCCCGATCGGAGGGACGCATGGAACCGATTGACTACCTGAAGGTCCTCCAGCGCCACTGGAAGGTGGTGGTGGCGCTCGTCGTCGTGGTGCTCGTCGGGGTCTACTTCGTCGCCCCCACCGGGCCCGCCACCGAGTACGAGGCGACCCACCGGCTGCTGCGCGACCAGGCCTCCGGCGACGAGGGTGTCTCGTCGGCCGACAACCCGGCCGTCGTCGAGCTGTGGGTCACCCAGGGCGAGGTGCCCATCAGGGTCAAGGAGGTGCTGGGCTACGACGGCTCGCCCGACGAGCTCGTGGCCGACATCGAGGTCATCTCCAACCCCGAGGTGGGCATCGTCGAGATCACGGCCCGCGCCGGGTCGGCCGACGAGGCCATCACGCTGGCCAACACGTTCGCGGACGAGACGCTGAAGTACATCGACGAGCACACCGCGAGCCGCCAGCAGCAGGCCAGCGAGCGCGCCGCCGACATCCGCAACCGGATCAACGAGATCGACGAGCAGATCGCCGCCGCCGGCGGCGAGGAGGCGCCGGGCGCCGCGGACCTCGTCGGCGAGCGGGACAACCTGGTCGAGCAGCTCGGCACGGTCCAGCAGGTCGAGATCGGCAGCGGCAGCACCACCGAGTGGATCACGCTGAACCAGGCGACGCGGGCGGAGAAGGTCGACACCTCGGCCGTCGCCGTCACCCGGGGCCAGGCCCTGCTGCTGGGCATCGTCGTGGCCGTGCTGCTCGCCTTCGGCGTCGCCATCATGCTCGACCGCTCCGACTCGCGGCTGCACACGAAGGAGCAGGTCGAGCGCCAGTTCGGCCTGCCGGTGCTCGCCGAGGTGCCGCTGCTGCCGCTGCGCACCCGCCACCGGGCCGCGGTCTTCGGCTACGAGAACGACCACCGCCTGGCCGAGGCCTACCGCTCGCTGCGCACGGCTCTGCTGCTGTTCCGCGACCGCCTGCCGCTCGAGATCGAGGCGGCCGAGCTGTCGGGCCGCATGCGCCAGCGCGGCGAGGCCACGACGGCCCACGCCCGCCAGGTCATCGTCGTCACCTCGCCGGAGGCCGGCGACGGCAAGAGCTCGACGGCGGCCAACCTGGCCATGGCCTACGCCGAGGCCGGCCAGTCGGTCCTGCTCGTGCAGTGGGACCTGTGGCGGCCGCTGTCGGCCAAGGTCTTCGACGCCGAGGACGCGCCGGGCGTCA
>DATGPY010000024.1:0-10496 GCA_035304465.1 Acidimicrobiales bacterium
CATGCGCTCGGTCGAGTACGCCCGCCGGTGGGGGGTCAAGCTGCACGTCCGCTCGGCCTTCACGTGGGAGCCGGGCACCTGGGTGGTCGAGGAGGACCCCACGATGGAACAGGCGATCGTCTCGGCCGTCACGCACGACACAAGCGAGGCCAAGGTCACGGTGTCCGGGGTGCCCGACCGCCCGGGCATCGCCGGCCGGCTCTTCCGCGAGCTGGCCGAGGTCGGCGTCAACGTCGACATGATCGTGCAGAACGTGTCCGACCGGGGCGTCACCGACATCTCGTTCACGGTGCCCCGCAGCGACCTGACCCTGGCCACCGAGGTGTGCCAGCGGCTCGCCACCGAGATCGGCGCCACCGGCGTGTCGACCGACAGCGCCATCGCCCGCGTGAGCATCATCGGCGCCGGCATGAAGTCCAACCCCGGGGTGGCCGCGAAGATGTTCGAGGTCCTGGCCCGGGAGGGCATCAACATCGAGATGATCTCGACCTCGGCCATCCGCATCTCGTGCGTCGTGCGCGAGGCCGAGGTCGAGCGGGCCGTCCAGAGCCTGCACACCGCCTTCGAGCTCGACGCCGTGGCCTGAGCCCGGCGGCCCGAACCGGTTGGGCCGCCCGGCCCGGCCGCCGTAGCCTTGCCTGCCATGTCAGCAGTGCGAGTGGGCGTCGTCGGCGCCACGGGCCAGGTCGGCGGGGTGATGCGGGACATCCTCGCGGCGCGCGACGTCCCGATCGCCGACATCCGGTTCTTCGCCTCGGCCCGCTCGGCCGGGCGCACCCTCCCCTGGCGCGACGCCGAGGTCGTCGTCGAGGACGCCGCGACGGCCGACTACCGCGGCCTCGACATCGTCCTGTTCTCGGCCGGACGGTCCACGTCGCGCGAGCTGGCGCCCAAGGTGGCGGCGGCCGGCGCCACCGTGGTCGACAACTCGTCGGCCTGGCGGATGGACCCCGACGTCCCGCTCGTGGTCGCCGAGGTCAACCCCGAGGCCCTCGACCACCGGCCCAAGGGCATCGTCGCCAACCCCAACTGCACGACGATGGCGGCCATGCCGGTGCTCGCCCCGCTGCACCGCGAGGCCGGGCTCACCCGCCTGGTCGTCAGCACCTACCAGGCCGTCTCGGGCGCCGGGCTGGCGGGCGTCGCCGAGCTCGACGAGCAGGTCCGCAAGGCCGCCGAGCGGGCGTCCGCGCTGACCTTCGACGGGGACGCCGTCGACCTCCCCGAGCCCCGGGTCTTCGCCGCGCCGGTCGCCTTCAACGTCCTGCCGCTGGCCGGCGCGATCGTCGACGACGGCTCGGGCGAGACCGACGAGGAGCAGAAGCTCCGCAACGAGAGCCGCAAGATCCTCGGCATCCCCGACCTCCGGGTGACGGGCACCTGCGTGCGGGTGCCGGTGTTCACCGGCCACTCGCTGTCCATCACGGCCGAGTTCACCCGCGACCTGTCCCCCGAGCGGGCCGTCGAGCTGCTGGCCGAGGCCCCGGGCGTCGCCCTGGCGGAGGTGCCGACGCCGCTGCAGGCCGCGGGGCGGGACCCCTCCTACGTCGGCCGCATCCGGCGCGACCCGACGGTCGACCACGGGCTCTCGCTGTTCGTCTCCGGCGACAACCTGCGCAAGGGCGCGGCGCTCAACGCGGTCCAGATCGCCGAGCTGCTGATCGCCGGCGGCTGACGGTCCGCCCGACGCGGGCCCGGACCGGCGGTGCCGCCGTCACGGGCAGGTGCAGGGGATGGCGCCGCAGCGGGGGCACCCCCCGGCGTAGCGGCCGGCGGCCTCGTCGAGGTCGATGCCGAGCTGGTTGGCCAGCGACGCCAGCCAGGCCAGCACGTCGCCGAGCTCGTGGACCTGGTCGGCGCGGTCGCCCTTGCGGACGGCCTGGGCCAGCTCCCCCAGCTCCTCGGTCAGCCAGGCCACCGTCGCCGCCACGCCCCGGGCGCGGTCGCGCTCGCCGTAGGTGTCGGCCATGAGCTGCTGGAACGCCGCCAGGTCCATGGCCGGGCAGCCTACGGCGGCCCCGGGGCCCGCCCGGCCCGGCGCCGGGCCTCAGCGGGCCGCGTCGGCCCGGGCGCCGGCCACCGGGCCCGACACCGGCGGCGACCCGGGACGGCGCGGCGCCGGCCAGTCCAGCACCAGCCACTGGTCGCCCCGGCGGGCGCTGTGCCAGCCGTGGGGCCGCACGGCCCCGTAGCGGATCGTGAAGCGGGCGTCCCCGATGCCCGGCCGCCCGGCCAGGTGCCAGCGCTCGACGGCGGCGAGGACGGCGCGCTCGGCCCCGCGACCACCGTGGGCGACGAGCCGGACCCCGCCACCCGGCGTCGCGGCGGGCACGAGCAGGGCGAGGCTCCCGTCCGCGACGTCGACCACCCCGAGCGCCTGCCGGGCGGTGGTCGACCGCGGCCCGCCCCGGCTGACCTCGACCTGCCGGTGCTCGGGCAGGGCGAGCGCCACCCAGGTCATGAGCGCGTGCGGCGAGGCGCCGCGCAGCGGCAGGTCGCGGGTCCGGCCGAAGCCGAGCGCCGTGGTGATCAGACGCTGCCGGTCCGGGCGGTCGAGGCCCGCCAGGGCCGGGCCGGCGATCTCCAGCAGCACCCGGTCGCGGCGGGGGTCGGCCACCTCGCCGGCGACGAGGCGGGCGGGGCGGGCGGCCGCCTGGTCGACGTCCGGCCCCGGGCGCAGCGCCATGAAGCCGCCGCCGGTGGCCGCGGTGGACTCGAAGCCGTTCGCGCCCTTGCGGAAGGCCACCACCGCCTGGAGCCAGAACACGACCGTGCTGAGTCGCAGGGGCACCACCAGCCTGCCGCCGGGGCGCAGCTGGTCGAACCAGGCCCGGGGCACGGCCTCGGTGCTGGCCGTGGCGATGACCGCGTCGTAGGGCGCGCCCGGCGGCCAGCCCCGCGCGCCGTCACCGACCTCGACCCGGGCGGGGGCCCCGGCGCTCAGCAGGGCTCGGCGGGCGGCCACCGCGGTGTCGGCGTCGAGGTCGACGGACACGACGGTGCCCTCGTCACCGACGAGGTGGGCGAGCAGGGCGGCGTTGTAGCCGGTGCCGGCTCCGATCTCGAGCACCCGCTGCCCGGGGCGGACCCCGAGCATCTCGAGCATCCGGGCCATGATCGCCGGCTGGGAGGACGACGACAGCGGCGTGCCGGCGGCGTCCCGCCGGGTCACGACCGCCTCGTCGCGGTAGACCGCGGCCAGCCCGTGGCGCTGGGCGTGCTCGGCCAGGAACAGCTCGCGGGGCACGGCCTCGAAGGCCGCCGCCACCCGGTCGTCCCGGAGGTGGCCCTGCTCCCGCAGCGCCTGCACCAGCTCGCGGCGCAGCCTGGCGCTGGTCCCCGACGGCATACCGGCGATCGTAGGCGTCGGAGCCGCCGGGCCCGGCCGACCGTCTCGGGCGCCCGGCGGCGGTGCTCAGCCCGCCCGGCCGTCGACCTCGAGCACGGCGGTGACCGGCAGGTGGTCGGAGATCGCGGCGAAGGAGATCGCGGCGAAGCGGACGGCCCCGTCCCCCCGGGGGACGCGCACCGCGGTGGCCTCGACGCCCTCGCCGACGTAGACGAAGTCGAGCTGCTGGGTGGGCGGCTCGGTCGTGCCCCGCCGCCAGCCCCGCCAGTTGGTGGGCAGCGGGTCGGCGCCGCGGCGCGACCCCGGGGCGGTGGGGGCGTCCGGCCCGTCCGCGACCCCGTTGGCCGTGGCGTCCCGCAGGCCCGCGGCGGCGAACCGGTCGTGGAGGCCCCCGCCCGGCCGCTCGTTGAGGTCGCCGCAGACGACCACCGGCCCGGGCACCCCGGCGACGAGGTCGAGCACGGTGGCCACTTCGACGGCCCGCAGGGCCGACAGGTCGTCGGGCGAGAGGTGGAGGTTGACGACGGTGAGGGGCGTCGCCCCGTCGACCGTGCCGACCTGGACGATGCGGCGGCGCCAGCTCCACACCCGACGCGGCGCGGTCAGGGCCCGGGCACGGACGCGGACCGGCCGGCCGACACCGAGGATCGCCATCCCCTCGGGCCAGGTGCGCACCGGCCAGTGCTTGAAGCTCCAGGCCCACGACCGGGCGTCCAGCGCCCGGGCGATGCGGCGGGCCTGGTGCCACTGGACCTCCTGCAGGCAGACGAGGTCGGCACCCTCGGCGCGCAGGTGGTCGACGACCGCCCGCACGTCGGGGTCCTCGGCGCCCTTCAGGTTCCAGGTGACGAGGGTCGTCGCCACGAGTCGTCGCCCAGCAGCCGGCAGGGGTGCCGGGCGTGCTGGCGGATGAGCACCGCCTCGACGCCCAGCAGGAAGAAGGCCCCCACGATGAGGCCGCCGGTCACGTCGGAGAACCAGTGGACGCCGAGGTAGACGCGGCTGGCGGCGATGCCCGCCACCAGGGCGGCGGCGGCCGCCACCGAGGCCCACCACACGGCCCGCCGGCGGGTGTAGAGCGACACGACCAGCGGCATGAGGCCCCACAGCGCCATGGCCGCCATGACGTGCCCGCTGGGGAACGACGGGCCGTTGCCGGCGACGAGCCGCTCGAAGTCGGGCCGCTCGCGGTCGACGAGCGCCTTGACGGTGAACTCGACGAGCGGCCGGCTGACGGTGGCCACGAGGACGGCGGTGCCGACGGCCCGGCAGCGCCGCCAGGCGACGGCCGCGGTCACCGTGCCGACGACCAGCACCGGGATGGTCGAGCCCAGGCGGGAGACGGTGAGGAACAGGTCGTCCAGGAAGGCGGTGCGGCGGGCCTCGACGCTCCGCTGGATCGGCTCGTCCCAGGTCAGCAGCAGCTCGCCACCCCACAGGGCGGCGCCGAGCGCGAGCGCCAGGAAGGCGGTCGTCAGCGCCGCGACGAGCCGGGGACGGCCGAGCAGGACCGAGGACGGCGTTGCCGGCAGCTCGGCGTGGAGGTGCCCGGCGAGAGCCGGGACGGCCGTGGTGGTCGTCTGGTCCATGCTGCGGCGGTACCGGGATCGCATCGCACCGGCGTGGTCCCGGCGGGTCATGGGATCCGGTCGCACCAGTGAACCAGCCCGCGCACGGCCCGGCAACCGGGCGCGCCGCCGGGCCCTCAGGCGGAGCGGCGGGCCTCGCGCTCGGCCTGTGGCAGCGAGCAGGCCGCGGTGCCGCCGGGCATCCGGTGCCGGTTGCGGGCCACCCACCGGTAGACGGGCCAGGCCACCCACAGCACCGGCCGCAGGCCCAGCAGCCGGCCGAGGGGGCGCCAGTACGAGCCGGCGTCGACCAGCATGCGGGCGATCGCCTCGGGCCCGTGGCGGGTGGGCTCGCCGGGCGCCACCCACACGACGGCCTCCTCGGCCTGCGCCTGCGTGACGCCGAGCGCGCCGAGGTCGGTGAACTGCCAGGGGACGACCCGGGCGGAGGTCGGGATCCGCCGCTCGATGAAGTTCGCGCAGGTCGTGCAGAAGGAGCAGTCGCCGTCGTAGAGGAACACCGGGGACGGCGGGGGCGCGGCGTCGGTCACACCGCCATTGTGGCCGCTGCCGGTCCGCTCGCCGCCTCCCCGCCCCGGCGGCCGTCCGCGCCGGGCCGGACCGCCCGCCGCCCGACCGGCCGATCAGGGCGCCACCGGCAGGGCCGGGTCGGACAGCGCCTCGCCGAGGGCCGCGATCCCCGCCTCGAGCTGGGCGTCCGACAGGTAGGGCGCCGGCCCCAGCCGCAGCACCTCACCCCGGCTGTCGACGGCGACGCCCCGGTCGCGCAGCGCCTGCCGGAGCCGGTCCGCGTGCGGCGTCCGCAGTGCGAGGAAGCCGCCGAGGGCGCCGAGCGGCGTGCCACGGTCGCGGGTCGCCAGCCGGTCGTCCACCCCGAGCGCGTCGAACCCGGCCGCGAGCACGCCGAGCTGGCGCTGGTAGGACCGCCGCAGCAGCTCGGGGGTCAGCCCCTCGTCCGCGAAGAACCGCAGGACCCGCGCCGCCCGGTAGTGGCTGGTCGGGTCGTAGGTGGCCCCGGCGAAGCGCCCGGCGCCCCGCGGGTAGGCGACCCGGCGGGGATCGTGCCGCCCGGCGAGCTCGTCGAACTCGGCGAACCAGCCGGTGACGACGGGGCGGAGGCGGTCGGCGTGCGGTGGCAGGCGCAGGAAGCAGTTGCCCTCGCCGAGCTGCAGGTACTTGTAGCCGCCGCCGGTCACCCACGCCGAGCCCAGTCCGAGCTCGTGCACCGGCAGCGGCACCGGGCCCAGCGCGTGGTACGCGTCGACGACCAGCTCGGCACCCCGGTGCTCGCACGCCGCGGCCAGCTCGTCGAGGTGGGGCACGATCCGGGCCGAGGTGAACAGCACGGCGGAGACGAACACGGCGGCCGTGCGGTCGTCGACCGCCGCCGCCAGGCGCTCGGCGAGGGTGTCCGCCGGCTCGGCGGGCACGAGGACGACCTCGACCCCGCCCTCGGCCAGCCGGGCGAGTTGGCGGCGCAGGCTGTGGAACTCGCCGTCGGAGGACACGAGCCGGGGACGGGCGCCGCCGAGGTCGAGGGCGGACAGCAGGCGGACGAGCAGCTCGTGGGTGCTGGACGCCAGCGCGATCTCGGCCCCGGGGTCGGCGAGCAGCCGCCGGAACCCCTCACGGACCTCCTCTGCCACCGCGAAGGCGCGGTCCCACTTGTCGTCGACCAGCGCGGCGGCGTCCTCGAGCGCGGCGAGCTGGCCCTCCGCCGCCACGTCCGGCCAGGCCTGGTGCGAGTGGCCGGTGAGCAGCACCCGCTCCTCCACCCGGAAGCGGCGGTAGTGCCGGGCGAGCGGGTTGGGCGACGCCGCCAGGTCCTCGGCGGTGATCACAGCCGGCTCCGGATGGCCCACAGGTCGGGGAACACCGGCTGCCACAGCGTCGAGCGCAGGTAGTCGGCACCGGGCGATCCCCCGGTGCCGCCCCGGGTGCCGATGGTCCTCTCCACCATCTTCACGTGGCGGTAGCGCCACTCCTGCAGGCCCTCGTCCAGGTCGACCAGGCGCTCGGCGACCATCGCCGGCCCGCCGTCGTCCCGGTAGACCTGCAGCAGCACGGCCTGGACCTCGGGGTCGGGCCGCCAGGGCCGGGCGGGGTGGCGGTCGAGCACCGCCCGGGGCACGTCGTACCCCCGCATCGCCAGGTAGCGGAGGAACGAGTCGAAGAGCGACGGCCGGGCCATCGCCGCCTCGATCCGGGCCCGCTCGGCCGAGCCCGCGTCGTAGGCGTCGAGCACGCCGCGGTCCCGCCGCCCGAGCACGGCCTCGAGCTCCCGGAACTGGGCCGACTGGAAGCCGCTCGCCCGGTCGAGCCGGTCGCGGAAGCCGAGGAACTGGCGAGGGGTCATCGTCTCCAGCACGTCGACCTGCGCGACGGCCACCTTCAGGACGGTGAGCACCCGCTTCAACGTGTGCAGCGCGTGCGCGGTGTCCCCCGCCGCCAGCCGGTCCTGGAGGTGGGCCGCCTCGTGCAGCAGCTGCTTGAACCACAGCTCGTAGACCTGGTGGACGACGATGAAGAGCATCTCGTCGTGCTCGTCCGACCGGGGGCGCTGGGCACCGAGGACCTCGTCGAGGGCCAGGTACGACGAGTAGGTGAGGGCGGGCGAGCGGTCGGTCATGTCCTCACCTCCCGGGGTGCGGCGGGCGGCGCCGGTCGACGGGCACCGGCCGAGCGTAGATGCCGGCCCGGCGGCGCGCCCCCGGGTGGCGCCCGGCCGCCCGCACCCGGCCCTCAGCCCCGGACCTCGGACCAGCGCCGGACGACCCGGACGTCGACCACGAACCGCACGTCGGTGCCCGGTGCCCAGCGCCCCGCCGCCTCGTCCAGGCACCCCGCGACGACGCGGGCCACCTCGTCGCCCCGCTCGGCGGGCGCGTGCACGAGCAGCTCGTCGTGCAGGCACAGCACGATGCGGGCGCCGAGCGGCGCCACCCGCGCCCGCACGGTGACCGCCCACATCTTGAACAGCTCGGCGGCGGCGCCCTGCACGAGGGCGTTGCGCCCGTACCGACCCCGGGCGGCGGCCCGCCGGCGGGCCTCCCGCTCGTCCAGGCGACACTCGTCGCCGGCCCCCAGCCGCACGAGCCGGCCGCCGTGGGTGCGGACGTCGCGCCCCATCCGCCCGGCCTCGTCGCCCGCGGCGAGGTAGGCCATGGCCACCGGGTAGGCGGCCTCCAGCCGCCGCAGCACCTGGGCACCCCGCCCGGTGGTCTGCCCGTACATCGCCCCGAGCATCGCCACCTTGGCCGACTCCCGGTCGACCCCGAGGCCCCGGGCCACCGGCGCGTACAGGTCGTCGGTGGCGGTCGCCGCGGCCAGCGCCCGGTCGCCGGAGACGGCGGCGAGCACGCGGGGCTCGATCTGCCCGAGGTCGGCCCGCACGAACACGTGCCCGGGCTCGGCGGCGACCGCGCCCCGCAGCTCGGCCGGCAGGTTGTGCAGGCCGGCGGTCGCGGTCATGCGGCCGGCGGCGCCGTCGCTGGCCGTCCACTCGCCCCGGAGCCGGCCGTCCGCGCCCAGGTGGCGGTCGAGCCAGCCGTAGCCGTAGGTGGTGGCGATCCGCTCGGCCTTGCGCCAGGCGAGCAGCGCCTCGACCACCGGGTGGCGGTCGCGCAGCGCCTCGAGACGCCAGGCCCGGGTGTCGGCGACCTCGATGCCGACCCGGCGAAGCAGCGAGCGCACCTGGCCCGGGCTGCGCAGGTCGACCGGCGCGCCGGGCACGTGGCGCAGCACCTCGGCGTCCCGCCGGGCCCGCTGGGCGGCCGCCTCGGCCTCGGTGCGGGCCCGGGGGCCGACGACCCCGGCGACGATCCGCTCCGCCTCCGCCCGGTCGACGGGCAGGCCGTCTGCGGCCAGCTCGGCGCAGAGCAGCTCGGCGGTCGACTCCGACCGGGCGACCGCCGCGGCGGCGGGCCGGCCGAGGTCGTCGAGCTGCGCCCGCTGGCGCTCGGCGACCGCCAGCGCGGCCGCCGCCCAGGCGGCCAGCCGATCGGGACCGGCCGCCCAGCCCCCGCCGACCCAGGTGGCCTTCAGGTGGCCGTCGCGCCGGACGGGCCCGCCGGGACCCCCCGCCCCGTCCGGGCCGCCGGCCTCGTCGTCGGCGGCCACGCTCCACAGGTCGGGCGGGCCGGACGGCGCCTCGTCGACCGGCAGCCCGTGGGCCCGGGCCCACACCTGGGCGGGATCGACCCGCCAGCCCCCGTGCAGCAGGCGGTCGACGGCCGCCAGGTCCCAGCACGTGGCGACCCGCACGCCGGCGGCGACGAGGCGGGCGGCGGTGCCGGCGTCCCACCACACCCAGCGGGGCCGGAGCGCCCGCTCGACGCCCTCGACGACCGCCACGGGGTCGGCGGCCGCGGCGGGCACCGCCAGACGCCGGGTCGCCGTCGCCACCCCGACCCCGGCGGCGGCGTCGAGGGCGAGGGCCACCGGTGCGCCGCGGTCCACGCCGTCCCGGCGCAGCTCCTCGACGACCGCGGGCCCGCCGGCGACCAGCGCGACGGGCGGGCCGCCGGCCGGCGCGCCCGTGGCGTCCGGTGACAGGGGGTGGCCAGGCCGCCGCACAGGACGCAGACTAGGAGGGCGAGAGGCCCGACGACCCGGTGGGGGTGCCTCATGACCCGTCACGACGGCTCCGTGCCCGAGCTGGTCCCCCAGCTGTCCCGCGGCAAGCACCGCAACCCGAGGAAGGGGGCCTGCTTCATGGAGCTGGCCTCGTTCCTGGCCGGTGAGCGCTGGAGCGACCACCCGTCCTGCACGCACCCGCTCCTCGCGGCGCTGGCCCGGCTGGTGAACGACCACACCTCCGACGAGGGGCGCCGCGACCTCGCCCCGCTCGTGCCGTCGGTGATCGGGCTGACCGGCGACGACCCCGCCCTCGACGTGCAGATCACGCTCCGGGCCGCGACGACGGCGCTCCCCGTCGTGGCGGCCGAGCGGCAGCGGGTGCTCGCCGTGTCGATCCTGGCCGCCGAGCGCATGCGGGACGAGCTCGAGGGCCGCCCCCCGGGCACGCTGGGCCCCGACAGCCGCCGGGCGCTCGACCGGGCGCCGGACGCCGAGCGGTGGGCCCGCGGCTTCACGCGCGAGATCCGCACCACCGTCAAGGGCTTCCGCCGCTACGCGGCCGCCAACACGCTGCGCCAGGCGGTGGTCGGGGTGTCCCAGGCCTGCATCCCCGACCCCGACCGGGTGCTGCGTGAGATGCTCACCGCCGCCATCGACGACTGCCGCCGGATCCTCGGCCACGGCGACCGGGCCGCCGTGGCGGTCGACCCGGCGTCGTGGCGGGCGGCGGTCGAGCTGACCACCGCGGGCCGGGCCGCCCGCTAGGCACGGCCCGGCCCGCGGCCGGTCCTCAGCCCTCCTCGCGGACCAGCTCGGCCATCTCCGAGATCGTCGAGATGCCGAGCTCGTCGGCGCGCTCCTCGGTCATGGCGATGGCGTAGGTGTTGTTGAACGGCGCCGGCGGGAGCCACGCGACGCCGTTGGCCTCGTCCGCGGCCTGCAGGGCCTCGTACTGCTCGTCGACGTCGGGGATGGCCTCG
>DATGPY010000025.1:0-4175 GCA_035304465.1 Acidimicrobiales bacterium
GCGACCCGAGGGTCGTGAGTCGACACGAGCGGTGTACGTCATCTCGGTCGCGGCCGAGCTGGCCGGCGTGCACCCCCAGACCTTGCGCATCTACGAGCGCAAGGGCTTGGTCGACCCGGCCAGGACGCCCGGCGGCAGCCGGCGCTACAGCGACGCCGACATCGCGCAGCTGCGCCGCATCCAGCAGCTGACCAACGAGGGGCTGAACCTCCAGGGCGTCCAGCGGGTCCTGCAGCTCGAGGCCGAGATCGAACGCCTCCGGGCCGAGCTGGAGGAGACCCGGCGCAAGGCCGCCGAGGCCGTGGCCGAGGTGCACCGCCAGTACCGCCGCGAGCTCGTGCCGCTGCGCCAGGCCGTGGTGGTCTACGAGCCCCGCCGCCGGGGCTGAGCCGTCGCGCCCCGCCGGCCGGCCTCAGCCGGGCGGCCGGCGCTCGAGGTGGAGGAGGGGCAGGCCGGCGACCGGCCGGAGCTCGGCCTGGCCCTCGTCGAGGTCGGCCGGGGTCGGCACGACCAGCAGCGCGACGCCCGAGCCCTCGAGCATCCAGGCGATGTCGCGCAGGCGACCCTGCGCCAGCCCGCCGGCGATGAGGACCGTCTCGGCCCGGGTCCGGGCGAGCGCGCCGGCGATCGTGGCGGCGAGGTCGGTCTCGGGCCCCCGCCCGTTGCCGGGCGTGACCGCGACCGTGTCGACGACCTCGACGCCCGCGGCCGGCAGGTCGCCCGCCCGGGCGGTGAAGGCCTCGATGCCGGCGGGTGAGCCGACGACCAGGACCGTGCGCCGGGCGCGGCGCCGCCGCCGCAGGGCGGCCAGGCCCACCCCCGCCAGCCACCGCCCGACGAGGGTGAAGGTCACGGCGAGCGGGATGGTCGCGGCCAGCACGCCACGACCGAGCATCGCCAGGTGGGCGATGTAGTACGAGACGGCGACGACGGCGAGCAGCTGGGCGCCGGACCGGACGACGCGGCCCCACTGGGGCGCGGTGCCGAACGGGCCCACGGCGTAGGCGCCGGACAGCGCGAGCAGCACGATCCAGGCCGGCACGGTGGCCACGACGAGCGCGCTGTAGGGGATGCTGAACGACCGGATCTGGAGGTCGCGCGGCTCGAGCCCGAGCCAGGACACCTTGGCGGTGAAGGTGGCCGCGGCCATGGCGACGGCGTCGAGGGCGACGAGCGCGCCGACGTAGACGTCGAGCCAGCGGGGCCGGCCGACCGGCGGGACGCGGTGCGGGCCGGCGGCGATGCGTGGTGTGGCTCCCTCCGCACCCCTCGACCGTGCCAGCGTGGTTGCGTCCACGATCCCCCCAGTCCCTCGCCGCGGGGCGGTCACCCACCGCGGTCGCGGCGATGCTAGCGCCCGGCCTCCTCCCGCTGCCGGGCGACGGCCTCCTCGTAGATCGCGACGAGCGCCGCGGTGGTGGCCTCCGGGCTGAACAGCCGGGCGTGGCGGTCCCGCCCCCGGCGGCCCCGCTCGGCCACCGCCGCGTCGTCGGCCGCGGCCTCGTCGATCGCCGCGGCGAGGGCTTCCGGGTCGGTGCCGGTGACCCAGCCGACCTCCGGCGTCACCACCTCGCCGGCCGCCCCCTCGCCGGTCGTGACCACCGGGCGGCCGCGGGCGAGCGCCTCGGCGGCGACCCGTCCGAACGGCTCCTGCCAGACCGACGGCATGACGAGCGCCCGGGCACCGAGCAGGTGGCGCTCCACGTCGTCGACCCCCACCTGGCCGGCCGGCACGATGCGGGGGTCGGCCGCGGCCGCGGCGCGCACGGCGCCCTCCAGCGGCCCACCACCGACGACGACGAGCCGGGTGTCGGTGCGGGTGCGGGCGAACGCGTCGAGCAACAGCCCCACCCCCTTCTCCGGGGCCAGGCGACCGACGTAGACGAGGTCCCGCTGTGCCTCGGGCGGCGGGACCTCGCCGTCGGGCGCGGCCACGCCGTTGTACTTGACCCGGACCGCCGCCTCGGGGAACCCGGCGGCGGCGACCAGCCACCGGGCCATGACCCTGCTGATCGGCAGGGCCGTGACGCCCCGGCGCCGGGCGAGCGCGCCGTACACGGTCGTCGCCGCGCCGACCAGCGCGCTGGCGGCCACGGAGCCGGCGTAGCAGCGGTGGACGACGCCGGGGACCTTCCAGCCCGGCCGGCAGTCGTGGCACGGTCGTCCGTCGCGGAAGTGCGTCCCGGCCACGCACCGCAGGCGGAAGTTGTGGACCGTCCAGACGACGGGCACGCCCTGGTCGAGCGCGGCGGCGACGACGCTGGCCGTCAGCAGCGGGAACAGGTTGTGGACGTGCACGACGTCCGGGCGGACCTCGTCGAGCACCCGCGCCGCCCGGCGGCGGGCGCCCACCGACCAGACCGCCCCGAGCCCGTCGAGCGCCCGGGCCAGCGGGCCGGGGTCGACGATGCTGTCGTTGTCGACCTCGTGCCGGGCCACCTCGACGCCCTGCGCGCGCAGCCACCGCGCTTCGTCGTCCACGACCGCGTTCTCGCCCGAGGGCACCCGCGACGAGTACCGGTTGTGGACCAGAAGCGCTCTCATCGTGTGGCCCGCGGCACATGGGTGGACGCCACGGGCAGCGCACCTTACTCTTCGGTCACCTGAGCGATCGTCACATCGCGAGGGCAGCTGGGGCGATCCCGATCCGGGGCGGCCGATCGGACTGGGGACCCCGGCTCGGCGCACCACGACGGGGGAGGAGACGTCGATGGGGATCGGCGAGACAGGTGCGGTGCCCGCCACGCGGGTCGTGTCCGACCGCGTCGAGGATCGGCGCACGGTCGTCGACCTCCGGTCCCGCGGCGTGTCCCGCGTGCTCGTGCACGACTTCGCCGGCCACCCCTTCCAGATCGACCTCAGCCGCGAGCTCGCTCGCCGCGGCCACGTCGTGCAGCACGTCTACTGCCGCTCCTACACGAGCGGGAAGGGCCGCCTCGACGCCGACGAGGACACCGACCTCCGCGTCGTCGGGCTCGACGTCGGCGAGTGCTTCGACCGCTACTCGCCGATGCGCCGCGTCCGCCAGGAGGCCGCCTACGGACGGCGCTTCGTCCAGATCGCCGGCCGCTTCCGGCCCGACGTGATCGTCAACTGCAACGTGCCGCTCGTCGCCATGTCGGTGGCCGCCGCGTGGTGCCGGCGCGAGGGGCTGCCCTGGATCTTCTGGCTCCAGGACCTGCACAGCGTGGCCATGACCGCCGAGGCCGCCAAGCGGGTCGGCCGCCTCGGCCGCCGGATGGGCTCGGGCTTCGAGGCCCTCGAGCGCCGGCTGCTGCGGCAGGCGGACGGGGTCGTGTCGATCACCGAGGACTTCCTGCCCACCCTGAAGCAGTGGGGGATCGACCCCGAGGCGTGCACGGTGATCGAGAACTGGGCGCCGCTCGCCGACCTGCCACCCCGTCCGCGGGACAACGAGTGGCGGGCGAGCCAGGGGCTCGGTGACCGGTTCGTCTACCTGTACACGGGCACCCTCGGGCTGAAGCACCGCCCCGAACTGCTCTACCGGCTGGCCGAGCAGGCGGTCGGGGAGGCCGAGGTCGTCGTGGTCAGCGAGGGCCTGGGCGAGCAGCGGCTGCGGGAGATGCTGGCCGAGCGGCCGCTGCCCAACCTGCGCCTGCTGCCCTTCCAGCCGATCGAGCGCTACCCCGAGGTGCTCGGGGCCGCGGACGTGCTGGTCGCCCTGCTCGAGCCGACCGCCGGCACCTTCTCGGTGCCGTCCAAGGTCCTCTCCTACCTGTGCGCCGGCCGGGCGGTGCTGGCCGCCATCCCCCCGGAGAACCTCGCCGCCCGCACCATCGAGCGGGCGGGCGCCGGGTGGGTCGTGGCGCCGCGGGACGTGGAGGGGTTCCTCGTCGGGGCCAAGCAGCTCCGGGTCGACGCCGCCCTGCGGGAGCGGGCGGGTCGGCAGGCCCGGGCGTACGCTGAGGCCACCTTCGACACCGAGACCATCGCTGACCGTTTCCAGGGTGTGATCGCCCGGGCCGTCGGGCGCCGTGCCCCGGCGGCCGCGCGGAGGGGGAGCTGACGCCAAGATGCAGCACGTTCTCGTCACCGGGGCCGGCGGGTTCATCGGGGGGCACCTCGTCAGGCGGCTGCGCGAGGAGGGCGTGGGCCGGATCCGCGCCGTCGACTGCAAGCCGAAGGACGAGTGGTACCAGGTCTTCGACGACGTC
>DATGPY010000026.1:0-20919 GCA_035304465.1 Acidimicrobiales bacterium
CTCGAGCACCGCCAGCTCGCGCGACCGCTCCTGCACGAGGCGGGCGATGCGGAACAGGTACTTGCCCCGCTCGCGCCCGGGCAGGCGCGACCACACCTCCTCGTAGGCGCGGCGGGCGGCGGCGACGGCCCGGTCGACGTCGGCGGGACCGGCGGCCACGACCTCGGCCAGCACCTCCTCGGTGGCCGGGTTGACGGTCTTGAACGGGTGCCCGTCGATCGGGTCGACCAGCTCGCCGTCGATGAACAGGCCGTAGCTGGGTGCGATGTCGACGATCGACCGGGACTCGGGCGCCGGTGCGTACTCGAACATGGCGGACCCCTCAGTCGAGGGTGAAGTGGTCGGGGCCGGCGTAGCGGCCGGTCATGGTCTTCTCGCGCTGCATCAGCAGGTCGTTGAGGAGCGACGAGGCGCCGAAGCGGAAGGCCTCGGGGGTGAGCCAGTCGTCGCCGCAGGTCTCGTTGACGACGACCAGGTAGCGGATGGCGTCCTTGGCCGAGCGGATGCCCCCGGCGACCTTGACGCCCACCTGCCGGCCCGTCCGGTCGCGGAAGTCGCGGGCGGCCTCGAGCATGACGAGCGCGACGGGCAGGGTGGCGGCGGGGGAGACCTTGCCGGTCGAGGTCTTGACGAAGTCGGCGCCGGCCAGCATGGCGAGCCACGACGCCCGCCGGACGTTGTCGTAGGTGGCCAGCTCGCCCGTCTCGAGGATGACCTTGAGGTGGGCGTCGCCGCAGGCCTCCTTCACCGCCACGATCTCGTCGTGCACCGCGAGGTAGCGCCCGGCGAGGAAGGCGCCCCGGTCGATGACCATGTCGATCTCCTCGGCGCCGGCCTCGACGGCGGCCCGCACGTCCGCGAGCTTGACCGCCAGCGGCGCTCGGCCGGACGGGAAGGCGGTGGCCACCGCGGCCACCCGGACGCCCGAGCCCTGCAGCGCGTCGACGGCAACCGGGACGAGGTCGCCGTAGACGCACACCGCCGCCACCGGGGGGCAGGACGGGTCGGTCGGGTCGGGCCGCTGCGCCTTGGCGCACAGGGCCCGGACCTTCCCGGGGGTGTCCTGCCCCTCCAGGGTCGTCAGGTCGACCATGCGGACGGCGAGGTCGAGCGCGAACCGCTTGGCGGTGGTCTTGATCGAGCGCGTGGCCAGCATCGCCGCCCGGGCGTCGGCGCCCACCTGGTCGACGCCGGGGAGCCCGTGGAGGAAGCGGCGCAGCGACGCGTCCGACGCCGTCACGTCGGCGAGCGACGGAGCCGAGGTGGTGGTGGTCACGCGCCCAGGGTAACCAGCGGGGCCGTCACAGCTCCTCGGCCCGCAGCGCGGCGAAGCCCGGCTTGATCTTCCCCTGGATGATCCGCAGCCGCTGGTCGAACGGCCAGAAGGCCGACTTCATCGCGTTGACGGTCAGCCACTCGATCTCGTCCCAGCCGAACCCGAAGGCCTCGACGAGGTTGTGCATCTCCTGCGACAGCGTGATGTCCGACATGAGCCGGTTGTCGGTGTTGACCGTCACCCGGAACCGCAGCCGGGTCAGCAGCCCGATGGGGTGCTCGGCGATCGACGGCGCGGCGCCGGTGTGCACGTTGGAGCTCGGGCACATCTCCAGCGGCACGCGGCGGTCGCGCACGAAGGCCGCCAGGCGTCCGAGGCGGGGGCGCCCGTCCTCGCCGAAGGTGATGTCGTCGACGATGCGGACCCCGTGGCCCAGCCGCTCGGCGCCGCACAGCTGCAGCGCCTCCCAGATGGAGGGCAGGCCGAAGGCCTCGCCGGCGTGGATGGTGATGTGGCTGTTGGCCTTGGCGATCTCCTGGAACGCGGCCAGGTGGCGCGTCGGCGGGTGCCCGGCCTCGCTGCCGGCGATGTCGAAGCCCACGACGCCGGCGTCGCGGTGGCGCAGCGCCAGTTGGGCGATCTCCAGCGAGTTCGCCGCGTGGCGCATGGCGGTGGCGAGCGTCCCGATGGTGATGTCGCGGCCCGCGCTGCCGATCCGGAAGCCCTCCAGCACCGACTCGACGACCTCGTCGAGGGTCAGGCCGCCCCGGAGGTGCAGCTCCGGGGCGAAGCGGACCTCGGCGTAGACGACGCCGTCGTCGGCCAGGTCCTCCGCGCACTCGGCGGCGACCCGCACGAGCGCGTCCTTGGACTGCATGACCGCGACCGTGTGCTCGAAGGTCTCGAGGTACAGGTCGAGGTCGTGGCGGTGGGCGCCGGCGGTGAACCAGCGGCCGAGCTCCTCGGGGTCGGTGGTGGGCAGCGTGTGCCCGGCCTCCTGGGCCAGCTCCACGACGGTGCTCGGCCGCAGACCGCCGTCGAGGTGGTCGTGCAGCAGCACCTTGGGGGCCCGCTTGATCTGCTCGAGCGTGGGTGTGGGTGCGGCCATGCCGCAGGGTACCGGGGACGGCGCCCGGGGCGGACGCCGTTCGACGCGCTCGCCCGGTCCGCTGGCGGGCGGTCAGCCGAGGAGGCGACCGAGCACGTCCCGCAGCCGGGCGACGTCCTCGGCGATCCAGGGCAGCGCCAGCGGGTCGGGGTGGTGCAGCGCGGTCCAGCGCTCGGCGTCGGTGCGGCCGAGCAGCATGCTGGTCGCGAGGCGGAGGCGCAGGGCGCGGGCGTCGTCGCCGAAGGCGGCGCCGGGCAGGACCCCGACCCCGTGGTCCTCCAGGAGGTGGGCCGCGAGCTGCTCGCCGGAGGCGATGCCGCGGCCCGCGAGCCGTCCTCGTGCCGTCTCGAGGTCCGGGTAGAGGTAGAAGGCCCCCTGGGGCGGCCGGCAGCGGGCGCCGGCGGCGACGACGGCCTCGTGGACGGCGGTGGTGAGCCGCTGGTGGAGCCGTCGGCCGGCCTCGACGTGGGCACGCACCTCGGGCGGCTCCTCCAGGACGTGGGCGGCGACCTCCTGCATGGGCGCCGCCAGCCCGCTCCAGACCTCGCTGGCCACCCCGACGACGGCCGTGCGGGCGCGCTCGCCCGCGTCGCTCGCGGGGAAGCGTGCGAAGCCGATGCGCCACCCGCCGAGCGCCATGCTCTTGCTCAGCCCGGAGGTGACGACGGTGCGCTCGGGGGCGACGGTCGCCGGGCTGGTCACCGGCCGGGGTGCCCAGCACAGGTCGCGGTAGATCTCGTCGGAGACGATCGTGAGGTCGTGGTCGGCCGCGACCGCGCACACGCGCCGGACCAGGTCCTCGCCGGCAAGGGTGCCGGTGGGGTTGTCGGGCAGCGTGACGACGAGGACGCCGGGGGCGCGGCCGGCCGATCGGGCCCGGTGGAGCGCCTCGTCGAGCAGGTCGGGATCGGGGACGCCGCCGGCGGCCGCCGGCACGGGGACGCCGACGACGTGCTTGCCGGCGAGCGCCGCCTGGGCCGCGTAGCTGACCCACGAGGGGACCGGCAGCACGACGTCGCCGGGCAGGGCGGTGAGGATCGCGGACAGCAGCGCCTTGCTCCCGGGGGCGAGGACGATCTGGTCGGGGTCGGTGGCCACGCCCCGGCGGGCGAACCACCCGGCGGCCGCGGCGCGGGCCGACCGGGTGCCGGCGACGGGCGGGTAGCCGGTCAGCGGCGCGGCCTCGGCGAGCACGCGGGCGACCGAGGGCAGGACCGGCAGCCCGGCCTCGCCGAAGCCGAGGTGGAGCACCTGCTGGCCGGCGGCGCGCCGGGCCTGGACGCGCTCGTTGATGGCGAGGGTGGCGGACGGTGCGACGGCGACCACGGGACCTCCGTTCACGACACGGCGGGCGATGATGCAAGGATTCTTGCATCTCCTGTCTCTGATGCAAGGAGTCGATGCACACCGTCGGCACACCGGGTACGGTCGCGGTGTGACCGCAGCCCGCCAGGGACCCGACGGCGCCCCGCCCGTCACCTTCGAGGAGCTGGTGGCGACGCTGCAGCGCCGGCAGGCCGACCTCAGCCCCGCGCATCGTCTGCTCGCCGAGCGGGTGATGGCCGATCCCGAGGGGGTCGCGTTCATGACGGTCTCCGAGCTCGCCGCCGCCACCGGCGTCAACGAGTCGACCGTCGTGCGCTTCGCCACCGGCCTCGGCCTCGACGGCTACCGGGACCTCACCCGGCTGTGCCGCGACCGCCTGCGGGCCGAGGCCCAGCTCCTGCGCAGGTTCGCGTCGGTCCGGGCGCGCGCCGCCGGCCTGCCCGCCGGCGGCGAGGTCGCCGTCGACCTCGACCCGCTCGAGCAGGCGGCCGCGCTCGACCAGGCCAACGTCGCCCGCACCCTGGTGCGCGTCGACCGGGCCACCTGGGCGGCGGCCGTCGAGGACCTGGCCACCGCGCCCCGCGTCCACGTGCTGGGGCTGCGCAAGTGCCACGCCGTGGCCTACCTGCTCGCCTACCTGCTCCGCCTCGTCCGCGACGACGTCGAGGTGCTGGGCGCGGGCCCCGGCACGCTGGTCGACGAGCTGCGGCGCGTCCGACCCGGCGACTGCGTCGTCGGCGTGGCCATCCACCGCTACAGCCGGGCCACGGTCCGGGCGTTCGAGTGGGCGGCCGGGCACGGGGCCACCACCGTCGCGCTGACCGACAACGCGTCGTCGCCGCTCGCCCGCCACGCGACCCACACGCTGTTCGCCGAGACGACGAGCGTCGGCGTGCTGCGGTCGCTCACCGCCTTCACGTCGCTGGTCCAGGTGCTGGCCAGCGCGGTGGCGGCGGCGCGGGGCGTCGACGCCGGTGCCACCCTCGCGGCCGAGGAGGAGCTGCTGGAGCGGTTCGAGGTCTACGACTGACCTCGGCCGCCCGGCCCGGCGGGTCGGCCCGTCAGCCGATGCGCTCGACGACGAGCGGGCGGGGCGCCGGTGGCTCGGGGCCGACCTCGATCGCACCCTCCAGGGCGGCGAGGGCGCCGGGCAGCCGGGCCTCGTCGTCGGCGTGGAGGAGGAGCAGCGGCTCGCCCTCCTCGACCCGGTCGCCGGGCTTGCGGAGGCACACCGCGCCGGCCGACGGCGACACGGGGTCCTCCTTGCGGCTCCGGCCGGCGCCCAGGCGCCACACCGCCACGCCGACGGCCCGGGCGTCGAGCCGGTGCAGGTGGCCGCTCGCGGGCGCCCGCACCTCGTGCACGATCGGCGCCTCCGGAAGCGGCGCGTGGGGGTCGCCGCCCTGGGCGGCGACCATGCGGTCCCAGACGGCTCGGGCCCGCCCGTCGGCCAGCACCGCGGCGGGGCCGTCGGGCCCGTCGGTGGGCAGGCCGGCCAGCCGGCACATCTCGGTGGCGAGCGCCAGGGTCACCTCGACGAGGTCGGGCGGCCCGTCCCCGTCGAGGATCTCGACGGCCTCGGCGACCTCCAGCGCGTTGCCGCAGGCCCGGCCGAGCGGGGCGTCCATGTCGGTGATCAGCGCCACCGTCCGCACGTCGTGGGCGCGGCCCAGCTCGACCATCGTCTCGGCCAGGCGCCGGGCCCGGTCGATCTCGGGCAGGAAGGCGCCCGAGCCGACCTTCACGTCGAGCACGAGCGACTCGGTGCCCTCGGCGATCTTCTTCGACATGATCGAGCTGGCGATCAGCGGGATGGCCTCGACCGTCGCGGTGACGTCCCGCAGGGCGTAGAGCTTGCGATCGGCAGGGCAGAGCGACTCGCTCGCCGCGCAGATCACCGCCCCGACCTCGCGCAGCTGCTCGACGATCCGCGCGGCCGGCAGCGTGGCGCGCCAGCCGGGGATGGATTCCATCTTGTCGAGCGTGCCGCCGGTGTGACCCAGGCCCCGGCCCGAGAGCTGCGGGACCGCGGCACCGCAGGCGGCGACGAGCGGCACGAGCGGCAGCGACACCTTGTCGCCGACGCCACCGGTCGAGTGCTTGTCGACGGTCGGCCGGCCGACGCCGGACAGGTCGAGGCGCTCGCCGCTGTCGATCATCGCCCGGGTCCACGTCGCCAGCTCGCGGGGCGCCATGTCGCGCAGGAGGATCGCCATGCACAGCGCGGCGGCCTGCTCGTCGGCGATCGTGCCGGCGGTGTAGCCCTCGACGAAGAAGCGGATCTGCTCGTCGGACAGCTCCCCGCCGTCGCGCTTGGTGCGGATGACGTCGAGCACGTCGGTGGTCACGTCAGGTCCTCCGGGCCGAACGCGCCCGGCAGCCACTCCCGCAGCGGGCGCTCGTTCACCAGCAGGTCGGGGCCGCCGGCCTCGTGCAGCAGCTGCCGGCACCGGCCGCAGCACGACAGGTCGGTGCCGTCGGGGTCGGTGACCGCCACGGCCACGAGCCGCCCGCCGCCGGTGGCGTGCAGCGACGAGACGAGCCCGCACTCGGCGCACAGCGTGAGCCCGTAGGAGGCGTTCTCGACGTTGCAACCGACGACGATGCGCCCGTCGTCGGTCAGGCCCGCCGCGCCCACGCGGTAGCGGGAGTAGGGCGCGTAGGCCCGCCGGGCGGTCTCGGCGGCCGCCCGGCGGAGCTCGGCCCAGTCGACGTCCGGTCCGGGCGGCGTCATTCGACCACGTAGGGCTGGCCGTCGGCCGCCGGCGCCCGCGACCGCCCGACCACGCCGGCGACCACGATGATCGTGACGACGTACGGCGTCATGAGCAGGAAGTCGGACGGGATGGACGTGCCCAGCGCGGCCAGCCGCGTCTGCAGCTCCTCCGTGAACGAGAACACCAGGGCCGCCATCAGCGCGCCGATCGGGTGCCAGCGCCCGAAGATCAGCGCGGCCAGGGCGATGAACCCCTTGCCGGCGGTCATGTTCTCGTTGAACCCGCCGGTGGCGTCGAGCGTGAACCACGTGCCGCCGATGCCGGCCACCGCCCCGCCCAGCATGACCGAGCGGTAGCGGGTGCGGAGCACGTCGATGCCGACGGTGTCGGCGGCCCGTGGGTGCTCGCCCACCGAGCGGACCCGCAGCCCCCACCGGGTGCGGAACAGCCCCCACCACAGCACCGCGGTGAGGGCGAACACGAGGAACACGTAGATCGTGTTGTTGAACACGAGCGGGCCCAGCAGCGGCAGCCGCTCCAGCCCCGGGATGCCGAAGGCCCGGAAGGCGCCCGGGTCGTTCAGGTCGGGGTACCGGCCGAGCACCTGGGTGCCCAGGTAGCTCGTGAGGCCGAGGGCGAAGATGTTGATGACCGTGCCGCCGATGATCTGGTCGACGCGGTAGGTGATGGCCATCACGCCGAGGAAGGCGCCGAGCAGCACGCCCGCCGCCATGCCGCAGGCCAGCCCCACCCACGGGGTCCCGGCCGCGCTGGCGGTCAGCGCGGCCACGAACGCCCCGGTGAGGAGCATGCCCTCGATGGCGATGTTGACCACCCCGGCCCGCTCGCACAGCAGACCGGCGAAGGCGCCGAGGGCGAGCGGGGTGGCCCGGAAGAGCGTGCCGTCGAGGAGGCCGATGATGCTGATGTCGTCGCCCCGGGCCGCCCAGGCCAGCAGGGCCACGACGAACAGCGCCAGGCCGACCCCGAACACGAGGAAGGTGCGCCGGCGCAGGACCCCGGCCACGAGCAGCGCGCCGAGCACGGCCACGACCACGCCCAGCACCACGCCGGTCGGCCGGGCGGGCACCGTCACGTCGGGGATGCGCACGGCGTCCGAGCGGCGGCTGAGCACGAACACCGCGTCGAGCCCGGACTCGCTGCCGATGCCGAACGCGGCGACGGCGATCAGGCCCAGCAGCACCGTCGCGATGCCGAAGCCGACCCGGCGGCGGGCGGCCGCCCGCTCGGCGACCAGGTCGCCGGAGGCGGGGGAGGGGGTGAGCGGTTCGGTGAGCGTCGTCGACATCACGACCCCCAGCCCGTGGTGAAGGTCTGCGTCGTGCCGCGGCCGGCACGGATCCGGTAGATGGCGCGGACCAGCGCGGGCGCCGCCACGAACAGGATGATGAGCGCCTGGATGACCACGATGATGTCCACCGGGGTGGAGGTGGCCGCCTGCATGCCGGTCGAGCCGGAGCGCATCGCGCCGAACAGGAGGGCGGACGCCACCACGCCGGCCGGGTGCGCCCGCCCGAGCAGGGCGACCGCGATGGCGTCGAACCCGATGAACGAGTAGTACCGGCTGGTCAGGGCGAAGCTCGGCCGGCCCAGGATGTTGGACGTCCCCGCCAGGCCGGCCAGGCCGCCGGCGACGACCATCGCCAGCGCGTAGATCGCGGGGACGCTCATGCCGGCGTAGCGGGCCGCGTCCGGGTTGGCGCCGACCGCCCGGAGGCGGAACCCGGTCGTCGTGCGCTCGAGCAGCCACCACACGACGACGGCGGCGACCAGGGCGATGAACACGCCGGCGTGGACGGTGACCTCGCCGAGCGACACCTCGGGCAGCCGGGCGGACCCCCGCACCGGCTTGGAGATGAGGTCGCTGCGGCCCGCGGGGCGGAAGGCGTCCGACCGCAGCGCGTAGTCCAGCGTGTAGTACGCGATGTAGTTGAGCATGATCGTGGTGATCACCTCGTGGGCGCCGGTCCTGGCCTTGAGGACGCCGGCGATCGCGCCCCACGCGGCGCCGCCAAGGAAGCCGGCCACCACCGCCAGCGGCAGGTGGATCGCGGCGGGCAGGTCCCAGGTGAAGCCCACCCAGCCGGCGCAGGTGGCGCCGATGACCAGCTGCCCGGCGCCGCCGATGTTGAACAGGCCGGCCCGGAAGGCGAAGGCGACCGACAGCCCGGCGAGCGCCAGCGGCGTCGCCTCGACCAGCGTGCGGCCGATCCCCGCGGACGAGCCCACCGAGCTGCGCCACAGCGCCCGGTAGGACTCGAAGACGAGGTCCCACGAGGCCTCCAGCGCCCCGGCCGGGTCGGCGAAGAACAACCCCCACTCGTCCAGCGTGTCCGGGTCGGTGAAGACCATGACCAGGCCGCCGACGACCAGCGCGGTGACCAGCGCCAGCACGGGGACGACGAGGGCGTTGCCGACGGCGGCCAGCCGGCCCACAACGGACCGGCCGCGGCCGCCCCCGGTCGCGGCCGCGCCACCGTCGCCGCCGGCGGGGGGCGGCGGGGCGGGAGGTTCCTCGGTTGCGGTGGTCACGTGACCGTCACCTCTTCCTCGCCGGTGGCCTCGACCGCCGCGGCCTCGTCGACCGCGCCGGCCATGAGCAGGCCGAGCCGCTCGCGGTTGGCCTCCTCCCGGTCGAGCACGCCGACGATCCGGCCCCGGTAGATCACGGCGATGCGGTCGGCCAGGGCGAGGACCTCGTCGAGCTCGGACGAGTTGAGCAGCACCGCCACGCCCTCGTCGCGCTTGGCGACGACCTGGCGGTGGATGTACTGGATCGAGCCCACGTCCAGCCCCCGGGTCGGCTGGCTGAGCACCAGCAACCGGTCGGCGTGGAAGAACTCGCGGGCGATGATGACCTTCTGCTGGTTGCCGCCCGACAGGTTGCCGACCGGGGTGTCGATCGACGGCGTGCGCACGTCGAACTCCTCGACCAGGCGGGCGGCGTGGCGGCGCACCTCCCGGCGGTTGACGAGCGACCAGCGGGAGAACGGGCGGCGGTCGAGCTGGTTGAGGACCAGGTTGTCCGCCACCGGCAGCGCGCCGATCAGGCCGTCGCGCTGGCGGTCCTCGGGTACGTGGGCCAGCCCGGCGCGGAACATGGCCCGGGGGGTGTGCCCGGTGACGTCGCGCCCGTCGAGGCGGACCGAGCCGGTGTCGACCGGCCGCAGGCCGCACACGGCCTCGACCAGCTCGCTCTGGCCGTTGCCCTGCACCCCGGCGACGGCCAGGATCTCGCCGGCCCGTACGGTGAGCGAGACGCCGTCGACCACCCGGTGGCCCCGGTCGTCGGAGACGGCCAGGTCCTCGACCTCGAGCACGGCCTCGCCCGGCCGGGCCGGCGACTTGTCGACGACGAGCTGCACGTCGCGGCCGACCATCATCGCCGCCAGCGCCTGCTCGTCGGTCTCGGCCGGCGTCGTGCGCCCGACCACCTCGCCGCCGCGCAGCACGGTGATCCGGTCGGCGATCCCCAGCACCTCGCGCAGCTTGTGGCTGATGAAGATGACGGACCGCCCGCCGTCGGCGAGCTGGCGGACGATGGCCATCAGCTCGTCGATCTCGTGCGGTGTCAGCACCGCGGTGGGCTCGTCGAGGATGAGGCAGCGGGCGTCGCGGTAGAGCGCCTTCAGGATCTCCACCCGCTGCTGGACGCCGACCGGCAGATCCTCGATCACCGCGTCCGGGTCGACGGCCAGCCCGTAGCGATCGGACAGCTCCTCGACCCGGCGCCGGCCCTCGGCACGGTCGAGCCGGCCGAGCGGGCCGGTCGGCTCGACGCCGAGCATGACGTTCTCGGCCACGGTGAAGACGGGGACCAGCATGAAGTGCTGGTGCACCATGCCGATGCCCGCGGCGATGGCCTGCGCCGGTGAGCGGCAGTCGAACTGCTCGCCGTCGAGGTACATCTCGCCCTCGTCGGCCCGGTAGAGGCCGAAGAGGATGTTCATGAGGGTCGACTTGCCGGCCCCGTTCTCGCCCAGCAGGGCGTGGACCTCGCCGCTCTCGACGGCGAGGTCCACACCCTTGCACGCGACGACGCCGGGGAACCGCTTGGTGATGCCTCGGAGCTCGACCCTCACCGCGCGCTCCGAGCCGGTGCCCGGCGGTCCACTCAGCCCTCGTCGGGCGACGTCTGGATCTCGCCGTCGATGATCTGCTGGCGCAGCTCCTCGAGCCGGTCCTTCACCTCTTGGGGCACCTGGTCCTCGAACTCGTGGAACGGCGCGATGCCGACGCCGTCGTTCTCGAGGGTGCCGAGGTTGGTACCGCCCTGGAACTCCCCCTCGGCGGCGGCCATGGCGACGTCGTAGACGGCGACGTCCATGTTCTTCATCACCGAGGTGAGGAACAGGTCGCAGGCGTCCGGCACCGACACGCAGCCGTCGGTGTCGACCCAGATGAGCTTGGCGTCGGAGCCGGAGGCCTCGATGGCCGCGATCGAGCCCAGGCCGACCGGGCCGGCCACCGGCATGATGATGTCGGCGCCCTGGTCGAGCAGGGTCTCCGTCGTGGCCCGGCCCTTCGACTCGTCCTCGAAGTCGCCGGTGAACAGGCCGTCGTTCTGGGCGTTGTCCCAGCCGATGAGCTGCACGTCGGTGCCGTTGTCGGCGTTGTACTGCTCGATGCCGAGCTGGAAGCCCTTCATGAAGATGTTGACGGTCGGGAGGTTGATGCCGCCGTAGGTCCCGACCGTGCCGGTCTCGGTCATCGCCGCCGCCACGTAGCCGGCGAGGAACGCCGCCTCGTCGGTGGCGAAGACGAGCTCGGCCACGTTGTCGTAGTCGCGGTCCTCCTCGGCCTCGGCGTCGAAGAGGTCGTTGTCGACGATGGCGAAGAGCTGGTCGGGGTTCGCCTCGGCCGCGTCGGCGGTGGCGTCGCCCAGCAGGAACCCGACGGTGACGATCAGGTCGCAGCCCTGATCCATCAGCGCCTGGATGTTCGGGGCGAAGTCCGCCTCGCTCTGCGACTCGAGGGCCCGCGGCTCCGTGCCCAGCTCCTCGGCCGCGTCCACGACGCCCTTGTAGGCCGTCTCGTTGAACGACTTGTCGTCGACACCGCCGGTGTCGGTCACCTGGCAGACGCTGAAGTCGCCTCCACCGTCGCCGCCACCGCCGCCCGCTTCGGTGTCGTCGTCGTCGTCACCGCACGCCGCGGCGAGCATCGCCAGCGCGAGCAGCGCGGCAAGGGCCTTGACCCCTCGTCGTTGCATCATTCCGCTCGTACTCCCTGTCGAGTCGCGGTGGCCACGGCAGCCACGCGTCGGCACCCTAGTCACATTCCCCAGCACGACGAGAGGTTGCGCGACGTTTCGGACACGCCCCGGACCGTTTCGTCACCGATCTGTCACGTTCTCCCGACGTCGCGTGCCGAAGCGCGCGGCGTCCCGGTGCGATCCGTGAGGATGGCGGAGCGGTGTCGGCGGTAGCGTCCCGGGGGTGCTGACACCGCCGACCGATCCCTTCGACCTCGCCCAGCGCGCCGCCGAGGACCTGGCCCGGGCCACCGGTGTCGAGCGCCACGACGTCGCGGTGGTGCTCGGGTCGGGCTGGCGACCGGCGGCCGACCGCGTCGGGGAGGTGGTGGGCGAGGTCGCGACCACCGACCTGCCCGGGTTCCCCGAGGCCACCGTGCCCGGCCACGCCGCCACCGTGCGCTCGGTCGAGGCACCGGGCGGCCGGCGGGTGCTCACCTTCCTCGGGCGCGTCCACGGCTACGAGGGGCACGGGCCCGAGACCGTCGTGCACGCCGTGCGCACCGCACACGCCGCGGGCTGCAGCGTCGTCGTGCTGACCAACGCGGCCGGCGGCATCCGCGAGGGGCTGGCGGTGGGCCAGCCGGTGCTGATCGCCGATCACCTCAACCTCACCGGGCGCTCGCCGGTGGCGGGCCCGATGCCCGCGACCGGCCTGCCGCCCCGCTTCGTCGACCTGACAGACGCCTACTCGCGGCGGCTGCGGGCGCTCGCCCGTGAGGTCGAGCCGTCGCTGACCGAGGGCGTCTACGCCGGCCTGCCCGGCCCGCACTACGAGACCCCGGCGGAGATCCGCATGCTCCGCACGCTCGGCGCCGACCTCGTCGGTATGTCGACCGTGTGGGAGACCATCGCCGCCCGCCACCTCGGGCTCGAGGTGCTCGGGCTGTCGCTGGTGACCAACCTGGCCGCCGGGATCGGCGGGGTGCCCCTCGACCACGAGGAGGTGCTGGCGGCCGGCCGGGCCGCCGCCGAGCGGATGGGCGACCTCGTCGCCGAGGTCGTCCGCCGCCTGTGAGGGGCGCGGGGATGTCCGAGACGTCGCCCCCGATCGACGGCGACCGGCTGGTGGCCGTGGCGCGCGCCTGGCGGGACGAGGATCCCGACCCCGAGACGCGGGCCGAGCTCGACGCGCTGCTCGGCGGCGACGGCGGCGAGCCCGACCTGGCGGCGCTGGCCGACCGGTTCGGCGCCCGCCTGGAGTTCGGCACCGCCGGGCTGCGGGGCGAGATGGGGGCCGGCCCCAACCGGATGAACCGGGCGGTGGTCATCCGGGCCACCGCCGGCCTGGCCGCCTGGCTGGCCGACCGCGGGCACGCCGGCGAGCCCGTGATCGTCGGTTTCGACGCCCGCCACCGCTCCGACCGCTTCGCGGCAGACGCCGCCGCCGTGCTGGCCGCCGCCGGGTTCGAGGTCCACCTGGCCGACCGCCCGCTGCCCACGCCGGTCGTCGCCTTCGGGGTGACGCACCTCGGCTGCTGCGCCGGCGTGCAGGTGACGGCCAGCCACAACCCGCCCCGCGACAACGGCTACAAGGTCTACCTGGGCGACGGCGCCCAGATCGTCCCGCCCGTCGACGCCGAGGTCGCGGCCCGCATCGACGCCGTCGGGCCGCTGTCCGGCGTGCCCCGGGCCGCCGACGGCGACCCCCGGGTCGCGCCCGTGGGCGACGCGCTCGTCGACGCCTACGTCGCCGGGGCGCTGGCACAGGCGGTCGCGCCCGAGGCCCGCGAGCTGCGGGTGGTCTACACGCCGTTGCACGGGGTGGGGCGCGACGTGCTGGTGCGGGTCCTGACCGAGGCCGGCTTCCCGGCGCCGCTGGTCGTGCCCGAGCAGGCCGATCCCGACCCGGACTTCCCCACGGTCGCGTTCCCCAACCCCGAGGAGCCCGGCGCGCTCGACCTCGCCCTGGACCTCGCCGCCCGCCGCGGGGCCGACGTCGTCCTGGCCAACGACCCCGACGCCGACCGCCTGGCCGTCGCCGTGCCACCCCGGCCGGGGGCGGGCGGCGGGTGGCGGCCGCTGTCCGGCGACGAGATCGGCGTCCTGCTCGCCGACTGGCTGCTCGAGCACGGCAGCGGTCCGGACCGCCTGGTCGTCACGACGATCGTGTCGTCGTCGATGCTCGCCCGCCTGGCGGCCGCCCGGGGCGTGGCGCACGCGGAGACGCTGACGGGCTTCAAGTGGATCGCACGGGCCGCCCGCGAGCGCCCCGACCTGCGCTTCGTCTACGGCTACGAGGAGGCCCTCGGGTCGTGCGTGGGCACGCTCGTGCGCGACAAGGACGGCATCACGGCGGCGCTCGCCTTCGCCGAGCTGGCGGCGGCCGAGAAGCGGCGGGGCCGCACGGTGCACGACCGCCTGGACGACCTGGCCCGGGAGCTGGGGGTGCACGCCACCGGCCAGCGCTCGGTGCGGGTCGAGGGGCTCGACGGCCGCGCCCGCATGCGGGCCGCCATCGACGCGCTGGCGGACGATCCGCCCCGGGAGCTCGCCGGCGTGCCGGTGACCGAGGTCGAGGACCTCCGCCCGGGCGGGCGCCTGCCGCCGACCGACGCCGTCGTCGTGCGGGGCGAGGGCGTCCGGCTGATCGTGCGACCCTCGGGCACCGAGCCCAAGATCAAGTGCTACGCCGAGGCGGTCGTCACCGTCGCCGGGGGCGCCCCCGAGGACCTGGCGGCGGCCCGGGCCCGGGGCGCGGCGATGGTCGAGGCCATCCTCGACCAGGCCGTCGCCCTCGTCGGCTGAGGCGGCGCCCGTTCCGCCCCGTCCCGGCGTCCCTCACGCGCCGACCGCCGCGCGAGCGACGCCGGAACGGCCGACGGGGGTGGTCCCCGCCGATCGCCGCGCGCGTTCCCGGTGGGCGGGCGTCGAGGTGCGAGACTCGGGCCCCGTATGGAGCTGCACGTCGTCGACCACCCCCTCGCCGCCCGCCTGCTCACCCGCCTCCGCGACCAGACCACCGACCGGGCGACCTTCCGCCTGGCGATGGACGAGCTCGCGGGCATGCTGGTGTACGAGGCGTGCCGCAACCTCCGCGTCGAGCCCGTCGAGGTGACGACGCCGATCGGACGGGCCGCCGGCATCCGCATCGCCGACCCCCCGCTCGTCGTCCCGGTGCTGCGGGCCGGACTCGGCCTGCACGGCGCGGTGCTCCGGCTGCTTCCCGAGACCGAGACGGCCTTCATCGGCGTCGCCCGCAACGAGGCCACCCTCCAGCCGGAGCCGTACATGAACTCGGTGCCCGCCGACCTGTCGGGTCGGTCGGTGCTCGTGCTCGACCCCATGCTGGCCACCGGCGGCTCGCTGGCCCACGCCTGCCGCATCCTGCGCGACCGGGGGGCCGGGCACCTCACCGGCGTGTGCGTGCTCGCCGCCCCCGAGGGCCTCGACCACATCCGCTCGACCGGCCTGGTCGACCGGGTCGTCACCGCCGCGGTCGACGAGCGGCTGGACGAGCGGGCCTTCATCGTGCCCGGCCTCGGCGACGCCGGCGACCGGCTGTTCGGCACGGCGTGACCCGTCGGGGTCAGGTGACCGGGCCGACGGGGATGGCGCCGACCGCCGCCGGGTTCACGTGGTCGCGCACCTTGCGCAGCAGCGTGGTGAGCTGCGCCTGCTCCTCGGCCGTCAGCACACCGGTGACGCACCGCTCGATGTGGTCGAGGTGCGGCTCGATCGCCGAGCGCAGCATCTCGAGCCCGGCGGGCGTCAGCGCCGTGTAGGCGCCCCGCCCGTCGGACGGGCACGGCTTGCGGGCCACCAGGCCGGCCTGCTCCAGGCGGTCGACCGCTCGGGTCAGCCCGCTCGGCGTGAGGTCCGCCCGGGCGGCCAGGTCGCTCATGCGCAGGTGCCGGCCGGGCGAGCGGGCCAGGCGCAGCAGCAGCTCGAACGACCGGAGCGACAGCCCGGTGTCCCGGACGAGCTGCTTGTCGAGCTGGGACCGGACGGCGGCGCTGCTCTCGATCAACAGCCCCACCAGGGTGAGCCGCTCGTCGTCCAGCGCCATCGAGAACAGCTTACGGCCGGGGGCGCCGCCGGGCCGGGGCCGCGCCGGCCGGCCGGCCCGTCAGTAGTGCCAGGGGAAGGGCGACCAGTCGGGCTCGCGCTTCTCGAGGAACGCGTCCCGCCCCTCCTGCGCCTCGGCCGTGCCGTAGGCCAGGCGGGTGGCCTCGCCGGCGAACACCTGCTGGCCGACCAGCCCGTCGTCGATCAGGTTGAAGGCGAACTTCAGCATCCGCTGCGCCGTCGGGCTCTTGCCCATGATCCTCCGTGCCCACTCGAGGCCGACCCGCTCGAGGTCCTCGTGGTCGACGACGGCGTTGACCATGCCCATGCGGTGGGCGTCCTCGGCGGTGTAGGTCTCGCCGAGGAAGAAGATCTCCCGGGCGAACTTCTGGCCGACCTGGCGGGCCAGGTAGGCAGAGCCGAAGCCGCCGTCGAAGCTGGCGACGTCCGCGTCGGTCTGGCGGAAGCGGGCGTGCTGGCGGCTCGCGATCGTCAGGTCGCACACGACGTGGAGGCTGTGGCCGCCCCCGGCCGCCCAGCCCGGCACGAGGCAGACGACGACCTTCGGCATCATGCGGATGAGCCGCTGCACCTCGAGGATGTGCAGCCGCCCCGTCCGGGCCGGGTCGACGGTCTCCTCGGTCTCGCCCTCGGCGTACCGGTAGCCGTCCCGGCCCCGGATGCGCTGGTCGCCGCCCGAGCAGAACGCCCAACCCCCGTCCCGGGGCGAGGGCCCGTTGCCGGTGAGCAGCACGCAGCCGACGTCCGGCTGCTGGCGGGCGTGGTCGAGGACCCGGTAGAGCTCGTCGACGGTGTGGGGCCGGAAGGCGTTGCGCACCTCGGGCCGGTCGAAGGCCACGCGCACCGCCCCGACGTCCCGGGCGCGGTGGTAGGTGATGTCGGTCAGCTCGTCGAACCCCTCGACCTCGTCCCAGGCGTCGGGATCGAACAGCTCGGAAACCATGGGCACCTCCAGCGGACGACCCGGCCGTTCTAGTCGGCGGTCGCCGCCGTCCCGTAACGCTCGTGGTGGACCACCTCGTCGACCGGGCGGCGGGCCTTGGCGCCGTAGCGGCCGATCGGCCAGCCGAGCGGCACGATGCAGCAGGGCTCGACCGACAGCGGCAGCCCGAGGATGCGCCGGGCCACCGTCACCGACCACAGGGGCAGCGTGATGAGCGAGGCGCCGAGGCCGACGGCCCGGGCCGCGAGCAGCAGGTTCTGGACGCTCGGGTAGATCGAGCCGTAGTGCGAGCTGGCGGCGACGGCCGGCATCGGCACGTAGGGGACCTTGCTGCCGCCCCGCAGGCAGGCGACGACGAGCACGGGGATGTCGGTGAAGTGCTCGACCTGCCAGCGCACCGAGCGCAGGATCCGGGCCGTCTGCGGGTCGTCGCCCCGCACCCGCTCGCCCAGCCCGCCGTAGAGGGACCACGCCCGGCGGTACTGGGCCTGGAGCTTCGCCTTGGTCGCCCGGTCGGTGACGACGACGAACTCCCAGTTCTGGCCGTTCGACCCGGTGGGCGCCTCGAGGGCCAGCTCGATCAGCCGGCGGACGACGGCGGGGGCGACCGGGTCGGGCCGCACCCGGCGGACCGCCCGCTGGGTGAGCATCGCCTCGGCCAGCGGCATGCGCAGGCGGCGCTCGATCTCGTCGAGGTCGTCGGTCGGGGCGAGGTCGGTGGTCTCGGGCTCCATGGCCCCGAGCATCGCGGACCGCGGCGGGCGGCGCCCCCGCCGCAGGGCCCGCCCGGGTGGCTCAGCCGTCGCCGCGGGCGCCGCCGGACAGGTCGACCTGTGTGCGGAGCAGGTCCATGACATGCGCGGCCACGAGGTCGCCGCCGGCGTCGGTCAGGTGGATGCCGTCGGGCTGGCGGACCGTGACCGGCTCGGCCGACGACGGGTCGGCCACCGCCTCGGTGTAGCCGCCGTCGGGTCCGCCGACCACCTGGGCGAGGTCGACGACGTGGACCCACGGGCGTGGCGCCGCCTGCTCGGCGTGGATCGCGGCGACCCTGGCCATCCGGGCGCTGTAGCCGGGCTCCCGCATCGGCGGCGGGCCGATCCAGACGACGATCCGGCCGTCGCCCCGCAGCCGGTCCATCAGCTCGCCGACCCGCCGGCCGTACTCCTCGGCCCAGCCGGGCTCGTCGACCTGGGCCGGCGTGCCGTCCGGGCGCACGATCCCCTGGGCGTCGTTGACGCCGACGACCAGCACGACGACCTCGGGGTCGTGGTCGTCGAGGGCCTCGTCGACCGCTGCCGGCCAGTCGAAGTAGTCGGGCCGGGTGAGGCCCGACGCCGCCTCGTAGCGCACCTCGGTCTCGACGACGCCGGTGGACTCGCCGGCGGCCGCCAGCGACCGGCCGATCGCCTGGGCCATGAAGTCGCCGCCGACCCAGACCCGCAGCGGGTCGTCCGCGGTCGGCGTGCGCAGCCCGTCCTCGTCACCCGCCGCCTCCTCGCCGCCGGGCTCCCGCTCGTCGCCGCCCCCGCCGCGGGAGGTGCTGTCGGCGGCGTCGTCCGTCCCCCGCGCGCCCCCGGCCTCCCGGGCCCGGTCGTCGTCGCCGTCGCCCCGCAGCGCGTCGAGCGCGTCGCGCACCCGGGTCAGCTGCAGGGCGTTGCCGACGTCCTGGACGGGGCGGAGCACCGACAGCGCCCGGTCCCGGGCGTCGCTCGGTGGACCGGCCTCGACCCGGGCGACGAGGTGGTCGACGTTCACGAGCAGCGCGAGGACCAGCGTGGCCACGAGCACGACGAGCACCCGGCCCGCGGGCTGGACCCCGGCGACCAGGTCGTCGTCGTCGACGGCGGCCACCTCGTCGTCGTCCGGCGGCTCGCGGTCCCCAGGCGGCGCCCCCCGCCACCGGAGCCGGTCGGCCCACCGCCACCGCGGCGCCCCGAGGTCGTCGCCGTCGAGGTCCGGCTCGTCGTCCGCCACGTCCACGACGTCGTCCGCCGTCCAGTCGCCCGTGCCGCCGTCCTCGGCGCGCCCGCCGCCGGACCGGCCGGCCCCGGCCCGCGACCCGGGCCCCTCCAGCGCGTCGGGCCGCCGGGCCCGGGTGCGCCGGCCCACCCACCACCACCAGCGCATCCCGAGGACGTCGAGGTCGTCGGGGAGCGTGGGGTCGTCGCCCGGCCAGCCGGGCGGGACGGGCGCACGCTGCGAGTGGGTGTCGGTGGTCGACATCAGAACGGCAGGCGTCCGAACGGGAGCGGCCCCTCGGGACCGAGCGCGGCGATGACGGTGAGGCCGGCCGCCAGGACGGCGACCTGCGCGGCCGGCGCCAGCGCCGAGAACCGGGCCCGGGCCCCGTAGGTGACCTCGGTGGGGACGAAGTGGCTGGCCACGGTCGCGCCGATGACCGCCAGGACGAGCGGGGTGACGAGGCCCGCGCCCCCGGGGGCCAGGGTGGCCACCCGCGCCAGCACCTCGGCCGCGTCGCCGACCGAGCCCGCCCGGTAGACGACGAAGGCGAGGCACACCAGGTGGAAGGTCACGAACCAGTGCAGAGGGGCCGTCAGCGCCGTCGGCAGGAGCGCGGTCGGCTCCCGCCGCTCGGCGCGGGCGGCCGCCGCCTGCTCGACGATGACGTAGACGCCGTGGACGACGCCCCACAGCGCGAAGTTCCAGCCGGCGCCGTACCACAGGCCGCCGACCACCATCGTCACCATGACGTTGCGGGGCCGCAGGTGGCGGCCGCGCCGGCTGCCCCCGAGCGGCACGTAGACGTAGTCCCGCAGCCAGTGCGACACCGTCAGGTTCCAGCGGTCCCAGAAGTCTCGCACCGACAGGGCCGCGAACGGCGCGTCGAAGGCCCGCGGGTACTCGATGCCGAGCAGCAGGGCGCAGCCGATGGCGATGTCGGTGGCGCCCGAGAACGCCGCGTAGACCAGGACGGCGACGCCGTAGGCGGCGACCAGCAGCTCGAGCCCGCCGGCCTCCGCCGGTGCCGCGAACGCGGGATCGACCAGCTGCTCGGCGAGCCACGGCGCGATGACGACGGCCTTGACCAGGCCGGACCCGACGAGCACGAAGGCATCGGTGGCCGGGACCCGCCGGGGGTCCGGGCGCTCGTGGAACTGGGGCACCAGCTCGTCGACCCGCACGACCGGGCCGGCGACCAGGTGGGGGAAGAAGCACAGGTAGAGCAGCAGGTCGGCGAACGCCACCGGCTCGACCTCGTCGCGACCGACGTCGACGACGTAGCCGATCGCGTGGAGCACGTAGATCGAGATGCCGACGGGGACGACCACCTCGACGACCGGCTCGCTGCCCGCCCAGCCCAGCCGCGCCAGCGCCCCGGTCACCGACTCGACGAGGAACCCGCGGTAGGCGAGGCCGGCGAGCACGGCGACGTCGGCGGCCACCGCCGCTCGGACGATCCGCCGGCTGGCCGGTGTGGGATCGCCCGCGGGCATGGCGCGGTGGGCGGCGGCGGCCGCCACCCAGTTGAGCGCCGCGACGCCGAGCACGACCAGCGCGAAGCGCACGTCGACCCAGGCGCAGAAGTAGAGGCTGACGGCGATCATCGTCGCCCGCCACACCAGGGGGTGGGGGCGCAGCAGCCAGTTCGCCACGAAGGCGGCGAGGAAGAAGATCGCGAAGGCGACGGTGGGGAACTGCATCCCGGTCCCCGTGACGACTGGTGCAGCTGGGTCCGGCGGCGATCGTAGTGACGCCACCCCGCCGCGTCGGCGATGGTCGCCCGCGACCGGCGCGGTTCAGCCCATGGCCTCGTCGATGCGGGCCATCACCTCGTCGTCGAGCCGGTCCAGCACCTCGAGGGACCGCATGTTCTCCTCCACCTGCTCGACCCGGCTGGCGCCCGTGATGACCGTCGAGACGTTCGGGTTGCGGGCGCACCACGCGATCGCGAGCTGGGCGAGCGTGCACCCGAGGTCGTCGGCGATCGTGGCCAGCCGGCGCACCTTGGCGTTGCGCTCGGGGTCGGTGAGCAGCTTGGCCAGCCACTCGTAGCCCGGCAGCGTCGCCCGGCTGCCCTCCGGGATGCCGTCGAGGTACTTGCCGGTGAGGAGGCCGGAGGCGAGCGGGCTCCACGTGGTGAGGCCGAGGCCGATGTCCTCGTAGAGGCGGGCGTAGCTGCGCTCGACCTTGCGCCGGTTGAACAGGTTGTACTCCGGCTGCTCGACGACCGGCTTGTGCAGGTGGTGGCGCTCGGCGATCTCCCAGGCGGCCCGGATCTCG
>DATGPY010000027.1:0-10698 GCA_035304465.1 Acidimicrobiales bacterium
CTCCCCCGGCGCCTCGGCCGGGTCGAGGCCCGTGGCCACGACCAGGTCGGCGTCGGCCAGGCCGCCCCGGGCGAAGTCCTCGGCCTGCAGCCCGACCGTCGCCAGGTGGTGGCGGCTGCGCCAGTGGAAGACGCCCTTGGCGCCCCAGGTGTTGAGGACGCCGAGGCTGCCGCCGGCCGCGAGGGCGTGCAGGCCGGCGACCGCGCCGTCGTCGACGACGCCGGGACCGGCGAGCACGACCGGCGCCGCCGCGGCGCCCAGGCGCTCGACGACGCCGTCGGGCACCTCGGGCCAGCGGTCCGGCGCCGCCGGCCGGGGCAGGGGTGCCCCGCCACCGGGCGCGTCGGGGTCGACGGCGAGCCGCACCGCCGGCACCTCGCCGGCCACCAGGCCGGCCAGCGCGGCGACGGCGACCTCGGGGTCGTCGCCCACGACGGGCGGATCGTCCCCGGCGGCGCGGCGGGGCGCGCCCGCCCGCACCGGCGGGGCGACGAGCAGCCCGCCGCCCAGGTGGGCGACCGCCGGCGCACCGGTCACCCGACGGTGGGCGCAGGCCAGCAGCGCGGCCAGCTCACCGTCGTCGACCGGGACCACCGCGAGCGGGCCGAGCGACCGGCCGTAGACGGCCTCGACGCCGGCGGCGCCGAGCAGCCGCCCGACGAGGGTCGGGGTGCGATCGGTCACGGTCGGTCCTCCTCCGGTCCCGGGGCGGCGGCGGCCGCCCCACTACGCTGTGCGGCCGTGCATCGGGACGGCCGCGCGACGTCACGACGGTGAGCGCCGACCACGGGGGCGGCGGCCCGGAGCTCGTCCGCCAGAGCAGCGGCGAGCAGGCGGCCTCGTACATCCGCCGGCTGATCTTCGACGGCGTGCTCCCGCCCGGCGCCCGCGTCCCCCAGGACGACATCGCCGCCGACCTCGGCATCAGCCGCATCCCGGTGCGGGAGGCGCTCATCGCCCTCGAGCGGCAGGGCTGGGTGACGATCGAGCGGCACCGGGGCGCGTTCGTCACCGCCCTCGACCCGCCGGCCGTGCGCGACCACTACGAGCTCTACGGCCTGGTCTACGCCTTCGCCGTGCGCCGGGCGCTCGAGCGCACCGGCCCGTCGATCGTCGACGCGCTGGCGCCGCTCGTGCGCCGGATGCGGGGCGACGACCCGGCGGCCGCCGGACCGGCCATCCTCGAGTTCCACCGCACGGTGGTGAACGCCGCCCGCTCGTCGCGCATCCGGGTCGTGTTGCGGGCCATGTCGAGCCTCGTGCCCGGCGACTTCTTCGCCGAGGTGCCCGAGGCCGTCGGCATCGAGCGTCGGGGCCTGGGGGCCGTGCTCCGCCACCTGCGGGCCGGCGACGCCGACGGCGCGGCCGAGGCGTACGCCCGCACGATGGCGAGGGTCGGCGAGGCGGTGGAGCGGCTGTTCGAGGCCCGCGGCCTGTTCGCGGCCGGCGACGCCGACCGGGGCGCCTGACGTCTCCCGACGCACGACCACGACCTCCTCCGCGCGCTCCCGGTCCGGGCGATCCGTCCCGGCAGATTGCATAAGATATATGCCAGGCTGCGAGGCCACGGGGGACGAAGGGAGAGGCGATGCGCGCCGACGACATGATCCTGGTGAGCGTGGACGACCACCTGGTCGAACCGCCCGACCTCTTCGAGGGGCGGCTGCCGTCCCGCTACGCCGACCAGGCGCCGCGGGTCGAGCGCACCGAGGACGGCTCCGACGTGTGGGTCTTCAACGGCCAGACGATCCCCAACATCGGGCTCAACGCCGTCGCCGGTCGACCCAAGGAGGAGTACGGCATCGAGCCGACGGCGTTCGACGAGATGCGGCCCGGCTGCTGGGACGTCCACGAGCGGGTCAAGGACATGAGCGCCGGCGGCGTCCTCGCCTCGATGTGCTTCCCGTCGTTCCCGTCCTTCTCCGGGCGGGTCTTCGGGGCGGCCGACGACAAGGACCTCGCGCTGGCGGTCCTGCAGGCCTACAACGACTGGCACGTCGAGGAGTGGTGCGGGGCCCACCCCGGCCGCTTCATCCCCATGGGCATCGTCCCGCTCTGGGACCCGGAGCTGGCGGCCGCCGAGGTGCGGCGCCTGGCCGCCAAGGGCGTGCGCTCGATCACCTTCACCGAGAACCCGGCGACCCTCGGGCTGCCCAGCTTCCACTCCGACAGCTGGGACCCGCTGTGGGCCGCGTGCTGCGACGAGGGTGTCGTCGTCTCGATCCACCTCGGGTCGTCCGGCAAGCTCGCCGTCACCGCGCCGGACGCGCCGATCGACGTGATGATCACGCTCCAGCCGATGAACATCTGCCAGGCGGCGGCCGACCTGCTCTGGTCGCGGATCCCGAAGCACTTCCCGGACATCCGCATCGCGCTGTCCGAGGGCGGCACCGGCTGGATCCCCTACTTCCTCGACCGCCTCGACCGCACCTACGACATGCACCACCGCTGGACCGGGCAGGACTTCGGCGGCCGCAAGCCGTCGGAGGTCTTCCGGCAGCACTTCCTGACCTGCTTCATCGCGGACGAGGTCGGCATCCGCCTGCGGCACGACATCGGCATGGGGAACATCGCCTGGGAGTGCGACTACCCGCACTCCGACTCGTCGTGGCCGGAGGCGCCCGAGGAGCTCGAGGCGGTGATGGCGGACGTGCCCGACGACGAGGTCGAGGCCATCACCTACGGGAACGCGCTGCGGTGGTACTCGTTCGACCCGTTCGCCCACCGGCCGAAGGAGCGGTCGACCGTCGGCGCGCTGCGGGCCGAGGTCGCCGGCCACGACGTGTCGATCCGCAGCTACGACAAGGGCCGCTTCGAGAAGCGGACGGGCATCGAGCTGGGGAAGCTGCAGCCCACCGCCTGACGGTCGGGTCCGGCGCCGCCGGTCAGCGGACGAAGGTGCGGTCGACCAGCTCGTGCAGCTCGGCGAGGGGGAACCGCTCCTGGGCGTCGGCGGCGTCGGACACCACCTGCGGGTCGAGCGCCTGGTACGCGGCCATGAGCCCGCTGAACAGGCGGGCGAGCACCTCGGGGTCGCCGGGGTGGAGCTCGCCCGAGGCCTGGCCCCGGGCGAACAGGTCGGCCTGCAGGCGCATGACCTCGTCGTAGTTGGCGACGACGCGCTCGTCGACGAGGGCGTCGGCGGTGAGCATCGCGGCGCTCGCCGATCGCAGGAAGAGGCGGCCGAAGTGCGGGTTCTCACGGAACCAACCGATCTGGAAGTCGACGAGCCGGTGGAGCTGCTCGACCGGCGAGCCGTCGGGCTCGAGCACCTCGCGGATGCGGGCCATGAACTCCTCGCCCCGGCGCAGGAAGATCTGCCGGAACAGGTCGTCCTTGCTCTCGAAGAACGAGTAGACGGACCCGACCGAGAACTCCGCCAGCTCGGCGACCTCCTTGAGGGTCGCCGCGTGGAAGCCCTTGCGGCCGAAGACCTCCTCGGCCGCGTCGAGCAGCTGCGCGCGGCTGATCTCCTGGTGGTGCAGGCGGCGCTGCTCACGACGGCTGAGCCCACCGCCGTCCTTCTTGGTGGCCATCCTTGAATCGTGGTTCATTTCATCGTATCTTGCAATCACTCCCCGTGATCTGGGGGCGGGGACCGAAGGAGGGATGATGACCCGACGACTGCCCACCCGCGGCGCCGCCGCGGCGCTGGCGTTGGTGCTGCTCGGCGGTGCCTGCACCACCGAGTCGAGCGACGGGGCCGGCGGCGACGGCGGTGACGGCAGCGCCACCGCGGCGGACATCGAGGTCGGCCAGAGCACCTGGGACCCCGACAACGTCGAGGTCGACATGCCCGAGCTCGAGTGCGAGCAGACCGCCGAGGACCCCACCCGGGGAGTGACCGACACCGAGGTGCGGGTGGGCGCGCTGGCCACCATCACCGGCCCCACCACCTCGCTGTGGGGCGACGCCGTGTCCGGCGCCAAGGCCCGGCTCGAGCGGGCCAACGCCGAGGGCGGCGTCCACGGCCGCACCATCACGATGGTCGCCGAGGAGGACGACGGCCTCGAGTCCAGCCGCAGCATCGACGCCGCTCGCCGCCTCGCCCAGAACGAGCAGGTGTTCGCGGTCGTGCCGGCCATCAGCCAGGTGCCGTCGTACGCCGACGTGCTCTGCGAGGAGGTCGTGCCCTACTTCGGGTGGGGGTTCACCCCCGCCTACTGCAACAACAGCCTCGGCTTCGGCTTCAACGGCTGCCAGGTGCCGACGATCGGCGAGTACCCGAGCAGCGCCAAGGTCACCTTCCAGCCGCTGCTCGGCGACACCGACAAGACCATCGTCCTCGTCGGCAACGAGACCGAGTCGGCCCGGCGGGGCATCGAGAACATCGCCGGCGCCATGGAGGAGGCCGGCTTCGACATCGTCGCCGAGATGCCGGTCCTGCCGGCCGACCAGCCCATCACCGACCCCACGCCGTACGTCCAGGAGATCATGACCGCGAACGACGGCGAGCCGCCGGCCGCGGTCTGGTACATCGCCGACTTCTCGAACACCAACACCATGACCCAGGCGATCGCCGGCGCCGGGTTCCAGGGCCTGCAGTTCAACTCGGTCGGCTACGACCCCCGCCTGAAGGAGGCCGACATGTTCGAGGGCACCTACGTGTACCTGCAGTGGCTGCCCTTCGAGGAGTCGGACCACCCCTTCGTCGCCCAGATGATCGAGGACCTCGAGGAGTACGCGCCGGACGCGCCGCACAGCCTGCCGACGGCGGCCGGCTACCTGGCGGCCGACATGTTCGTCGAGGCGCTCGAGGCCACGGGCCCTGACCTCACCGTCGACTCGTTCCTCGAGACGCTGAACGGCGGCGACTTCACCTACGACCCCGAGGGGATGTTCGGCGGCAGCCACTGGCCGATCAACCACGTGATCGCCACCCCCTGCGGGACGATCGTGAAGCTCGAGGACCACGAGTACTCGCTGGCCGTGCCGCTCTCCTGCGCCGACTGACGGCGAGCGGCCGGCGCGACGAGGCACCCGGCCCCGGGCCGGCGGTCCCGCGCAGGGCCGCCGGCCCGCTCGCGTGCGGGCGCCGAACGGCCGGTCAGCCGCCCTGCTGGGACCGGCCCCGCTCGATCACCGCGGCCCGGCGGGCCTCGATGTCACTCGCCCGGGCCCCGCCCGAGCGCAGCCACTCGGCGGCCGCCCGCGCCTCGATCCGCCACGCCTCGGCCCCGGTGACCAGCGCCCCCTCGTCGTAGGTCCGGAGGATGCGGCGCACCGCCGCCGCGTCGTTCGACACGATGTCGGCGGCCAGCCGCCGGCAGAAGGGCAGCAGCTCGTCGTGGGGCACGACGTGGTTGACGAGGCCCCAGGCGAGCGCCGTCTGCGCGTCGACGAAGTTGCCGGTGGCCGACATCTCCTTCGCCCGCCGGATGCCGATCGCCTGGGCGAGCAGCACGGTCAACCCCCAGCCCGGCTGGATGCCGACCCGGGCGTGCGTGTCCGCGAAGCGGGCCCGCTCCGACGCGACGAGGAAGTCGCAGTTCAGCGCCAGCTCGAACCCACCGGTGATGGCCGGGCCGTTGACCGCCCCGATGATCGGCTTGCCGATGACCGGCAGCGGCCCGCGGGCGACGGTCGGGTCGCCGCCGGGGGCCGCGGGCGAGTCGGACAGGTCCTGCTCCCCGGCGCCGAGCTCCTTGAGGTCGAGACCGGCGCAGAAGGCCGGGTCGGCCCCGGTGAGGATCACCACGTCGACCTCGGGGTCGGCGTCTGCCCGGCGGATCGCCTCGGGCAGCAGGCGGCGCACCTCGGCGGACAGCGCGTTGCGGGCCTCGGGGCGGTTGAGGGTCACGGTGGCGACACGATCGGCCACCTCGTACAGCACGACGTCGGACACGGGGGTGGAGCCTAGGGCGGGGGCGGCTACGTTCGCCCCGGTGGACGCACCCAGCGAGCGCCGGCTCCGGCGCCTGGCCGAGGAGCTCGAGGAGGCCGGCGTCACGCTGCCCGAGGGCCCGGCGGGCGAGCTCGTCCTGCACGAGGTGGACCGCGCCCTGCGCCCGGTGGTCCACGAGCGGCGGGTGCCGAGCGGCGGCGCCGTCCTCGACCCCCGCACCGACCCCGCGACCTGGGGACCGGCGACCGACCTGCGGATCGCCCACACCGCGATCGGCGACCAGCCCCTCGACGCCGCCCGCCGCTTCGCCGACGGCCTGTCGAGCTGGCTCCTGCGCCGCTCCGACGGGCCGGACGAGTGGCTCGTCTTCGACCGGCCCGCCGGCTCGGAGCGCGACCTGGGCGTCCTCGCCCAGGCGTTCGGCGCCGTCGTCGTCCAGCGCCACCCGACCGGCGGCGTGCGGGTGGCCGGGCCCTTCGGCGTCGCGCGCTGGGACGGCTTCACCTGGCACCTCGAGCCGCCGGTCGACCGCTGGCTCGACGTCGTGTCCTGCACCGACCCCGACGGCGTGCGGGTGCTGCGCGACCTTCTGGAGTTCGCCGTGCACGACCTCGGCGCCGCCGGCATCGGCGCCTTGCTCGTCCTCCGACCCCACGACGATCCCGGGCCGCCGGTCGAGGAGCTGCTGCCGGCCCCGCCGCCGCTGCGCATCGGCAAGCCCACCCACCTGGGCCCGCTGCGCCACGCGCTGGCCCAGATCGACGGCGCCACGGTGTTCGACCGGGAGGGCGTCGTCCGCAAGCTGGGGGTCCGGCTGGTGCCGAGCGCCCGTGCCGTGGCCGAGGTGCCCCCGGTCGGGGGCACCCGGCACACCTCGGGACGGCGCTACAGCTACGACGACCCCCACGCCATCGTGGTCGTCGTCAGCGAGGACGGCCCGGTGTCGGTGTTCCGCAACGGCGTCGTGCTCGGCCGCTCGGCCGGGCCCGGCTGACGGCGGCCGGCCGACGGGCCGGCGTCACCGGTCCAACCGCTCCAGCGCCTGCAGGTAGCTCTCCGTCCAGGTCGGGAACTGCGCCACCTGGTCGAGCAGCGTGTCGATCGGGATGCGGGCCCGGACGGCGAGGGCCGCCAGGTGGATCCACTCCCCTGCCTCAGGCGCCACCGCCCACGCCCCGACGAGCACGTCCCGGTCGGCGTCGGCCAGCAGGCCGAGGCGGCCCCGGGGGTCGCGCTCGTAGGTCCACGGCCGGGAGATGACCTCGGGCAGCTCGACCTCGGCGGCGACCGTGCGGATGCCCTGCTCGGCCGCCTGCGCCGCGGTCAGACCGACGGCGGCGATCTCCGGGTCGCCGAACACGACCCGGGGGATGCCCTCGTAGCGGGCCCGGCGGTCGCGCCCGAGGACGTTGTCGGCCACGACCCGCCCCTGGTACTTGGCGACGTGGGTGAAGGCGGCGACGCCGGTGACGTCGCCGACCGCCCACAGGCCGTCCCCCGCCCGACAGCGGTCGTCGACGGCGACGGCGCCGTCGTCGCGCAGGGTCGCGCCGGCGTCCTCGAGGCCCAGGCCCGCGGTGCGGGGCCGGCGCCCGGTGGCCAGCACGACGACGTCGCCCCGGACCTCGCCGCCGCCCTCCAGCTCGAGGACGGCGTCGTCGCCGTCGCGCCGGGCCCGGCGCGGGCGGGCGCCCAGGCGGATGTCGACCCCCGCGGCGCCGAGGTGGTCGGCGGCGAGCGCGCCGACCCGCGGCTCCTCCCGCCCGAGCAGCCGGTCGCTGCGCTGGACGACGGTGACGGCGACGCCGAAGCGGGCGAGGAACAGCGCGGTCTCGACCGCCACCGCGCTGCCGCCGACGACCACGGCCCGGCCGGGCAGGTCGGCGGCGGAGTGGACGTCGCGGCTGGTCCAGTGGGCCACGCCGTCCAGGCCCTCGATCGGCGGTACGACGGGCTCGGACCCGGTGGCCACGACGACGTGCGCGGCGACCAGCTCACGGTCGCCGACCCGCACCCGGCCCGGGCCGGCCAGGCGGGCGGCCCCCTTCACGACCTCGGCGCCCTGCGACCGGTAGCCGTCGACCTGGGCCGAGTCGTCGAGGTGGCGTACCATCTCGTCGCGGTAGGCGCGGACCGGTTCCCAGGCCAGCCTGGCGGCGCTCACGCCGTCGACCCGGGCCGCCTCGCTGACCACCGCGGGCGGCCGGAGCACGGTCTTCGACGGGATGCACGCCCAGTAGGCGCACTCGCCGCCGATCAGCTCGCGCTCGACGACGGCCACCCGCCGGCCGGCGCGCAGCAGGCGCTCGGCGACGACCTCGCCGCCGGGCCCCATCCCCACGACCACGGCATCGAAGGTCTCGGCCACGCAGCGAACGTACCCGGTCACGCGACGGGGAGCCGGGACCCGGCCGGCGCCTCAGCACCAGATGGCGACCAGCCGGCCGTCGACCTCCTCGGGCGGGTCGGGGAAGGTGCGGGCCGTACCGGCGGCGATGCGCCGAGCCGACCACGCGACCGCGGTCGCGTCGACGACGTCGTCGGCCGGCACACCGCCGGCACCGGGCAGCTCCTCCGGGAGGGCGAGGCCGGCCGCCGCGAGCAGCCGCCGGCGCAGCATCAGGCCGTTCCAGCTCCTCTTCGACCACGGCAGGGGTGCACCGGCCATCTGGCGGAACGACACCTCGGGGTGGACCTCGTGCACCCGGCGGTCGGTGGCGGCCAGCGCCGCGGCCTCGAGCATCTTCGGCCCCAGCGCCCAGGCCTGGCGCGACAGCCGGGGGGCGCCCCGGGCCGCCAGCGCGGCGTTGGCCTCGGCGTAGGTCGCGGCGAGGACGTCGAGGGGCGGCGGGGAGAAGACGCTCGCCGCCCGGGGGCCGACGAAGGCCCGGGCCGCGGCCTCGGCCCGGCGGACGCCGCCGGGCACGTCGCCGATCGGGATGTCGACGCCGACGACGTCGACGGGCTCGGCCCAGGCGACGACGTCGGCCAGCGCGCCGGTGCGGGCCCCGAGGACGCCGCCGTCGTCGACGAGGACGCCGACCCACCCGTGCCGGCCGGCGGCGTCGACGCCCACCACGCGCCCCGATGCCCCGTGCACGGCGCGGACGGTAGCGGCGGCGGTGGCCAGGGCGGGCCCGCCGTGCCACACTGGTTTTTGTCAAGTAGCTACTAGAAGAAACGGAGAAGTTTCGATGGTGGACACCGCCGAGACCCCGGCTCCCCCCGCCAGCGACGCCCCCGGCGGTGCCCCGCCCGCCGAGCGCCCGGCGCCCAACGTGAAGCGCAGCGCGATCGCCGGCGCGGTCACCGGGTTCACGCTCGCCACCAGCGCCGTCGGCGTCGGCCTCACCCTCGGCGGCATGGACCCCGGCCCCGCCTTCGGCGTCGGGACCTTCGTGGGCGTGTGGGGCGGCCTCGGCTTCGGCGTGATGATGGGCGCCACCATCCCGCTCGCCCGCGAGGACTAGGACGTGCCGGCGGCGGGTGTCGGGCAGACTGTGGGCCCGCACCCGCGCTCGACGGCAGCCATGGCACCCGCGTCGCTCCAGGAACAGGCCCGTGCGCTCGGCGACCCGACGCGCCACGCCATCTTCCGGCTCATCGCGGACGCGGGCCGGCCCGTCGGCATCGCCGAGATCAACGAGCACGTCCGGCTCAACCACAACGCCATCCGCCAGCACGTGGCCAAGCTCGTCGCCGCCGGGCTCGTCGTCGAGTCCCGGGCCCGCCCCACCGGCCGAGGCCGGCCCCGCCTCGTCTACGAGATCAACCCGGCGGCCGCCGGTCGCTGGGACACCAGCGGGCCCTACGAGCGGCTGAGCCGCCTCCTCCTCGAGATCATCCGCACCGGCCGCGACGCCGAGGAGGTCGGCCGGCTCGCCGCCGACGAGTTCCGGGTGCCCGCGCCCTCCGGCGACGTCGTCGCCGACATCACCGCCGCCATGGCCCGCCAGGGCTTCGACCCCGAGGTCCGCCCCCTCGACGAGGGCGCCGAGATCGTCCTGCACGCCTGCCCGTTCGCCTCGGCCGCGGCAGCCGACCGGTCCACCGTGTGCGCCGTGCACCTGGGCATCGCCGAGGGCCTGGCCGGCGACGGCGAGGCGACGGTCACCGAGCTCGTCGCCTACGACCCCCGGGCGGCCGACTGCCGGCTCCGCATCCGGGTGCGGGCCGGCGAGCCCGCCGAGGACGGCGGGGAGGCGCACGCCGCCCTCACCCTGCGGGGCCGGACCGACAGGGCCTGAGCCGCTCCGCTCGCGAGATCGCCCGCCACCCGCCAGACTGGAGGGGTGACCGAGGGCGGCGGCGCGCGGGTGGCGGTCGAGGTGCTGGGCCCGTTGCGCGCGGTCGCCGGCGGGCGGGACGTCACGCCGCCCGGGCCGCTGCAGCGGCGGCTGCTCGCCCTCCTCGTCCTCCGGCGGGGCCACGTCGTGCCCGCCGAAGTGGCGATCGAGGCCCTGTGACCCGCCGGCCCGCCGCGCGACCCGACCGGCGCCCTGCACAACCACGTGTCCCGGCTGCGCGGGTGCCTGCCGCCCGGGCTGGTCGCCTGGGCCGCGGACGGCTACCGGCTCGACCCCGGCGGCGTCGAGGTCGACGGCGACCGGCTGGCCGCGCTGGTCGCGGCCGGCGCTCCCACCGCCGCCGACCTCGCCGAGCTGGGCGCGGTCCTCGCCCGGTGGGACGGCCCCGCCTACCCCGAGCTCGATCACCTCGACGACGCCCGGGCCGAGGCGGCCCGGCTGGAGGAGCTGCGCACCCGGGCCCGCGAGCTGCGGGCCGAGCGGCGCCTCGCCGAGGGGACCGCGGACGGCGTCGTGGCCGAGCTGACCGCGCTGTGCGACGCCGAG
>DATGPY010000028.1:0-3376 GCA_035304465.1 Acidimicrobiales bacterium
CAGCAGGGTGCGGATGTGGGCCCCGTCGACGTCGGCGTCGGTGAGGATGCAGATCTTGTCGTAGCGGCGCTTCTCGAGGTCGAAGTCGTCGCCGACGCCGGCGCCGATCGCCGAGATCAGCGCCTGGATCTCGACGTTGCGCAGCATGCGGTCGAGGCGGGCCCGCTCGACGTTCAGGATCTTGCCCCGGATCGGGAGGATCGCCTGGGTGGCCGGATCGCGCGCCTGGGTGGCGGAGCCGCCGGCCGAGTCGCCCTCGACGATGAACAGCTCCCGCTCCTCGCGGTTGCGCGACGAGCAGTCCTTCAGCTTGTCGGGCATGCCGGCGCCGTCGAGCAGCGTCTTGTTGCGGACGACGTCGCGTGCCTTCTTCGCCGCGGCCCGGGCCTGCGCGGCGGCGATCGCCTTGCGGACGATCTTGTTGGCCTCGGTGGGGTTCTCCTCGAGCCAGTCGCCGAGCTTCTCGTTGGTGGCCCGCTGCACCAGCGTCTTCATCGAGGTGTTGCCGAGCTTGGCCTTCGTCTGCCCCTCGAACTGGGGCTCGCGCAGCCGCACCGAGACGATGGCGGTGATGCCCTCGCGGATGTCCTCGCCGAGGAGGTTGGCGTCCTTCTCCTTGAGCTGCCCCTTCGCCCGGGCGTACTTGTTCACCGCGGTCGTCAGCGCGGCCTTGAAGCCCTCGACGTGCGTGCCGCCCTCGACGGTGTTGATGCCGTTGGCGAAGCTGTGGATGCCGTCGGTGTGGAACCCGGTGTTCCACTGGAACGCCACCTCGACCTCGGAGGTGTCGTCGCCGTCGGTGTAGTACCCGACCTTGGAGAACAGGGCGTCCTTCGTCTTGTTGAGGTGCTTGACGAAGTCGACGATGCCGCCGGCGTACTTGTACGTGACCGCCTCGTTGTCGTGCCCCTCCCGCTCGTCGCGGAAGCGGATCTCGAGGCCCCGGTTGAGGAACGCCATCATCTGCAGGCGCTCGGTGATGGTGCGGGCCGAGAACTCGACCGTCTCGAAGATGGCCGGATCCGGCCAGAACGTCACCGTCGTGCCGCGACGACCGCGCGGCGCCTTGCCGACCACCTCGAGCGACCCGTCCGGCCGTCCGCCGTCCCGGAACGTCATCGTGTGGCGCTTGCCGTCGCGGTCGACCTCGACGACGAGCTTCGTCGACAGGGCGTTGACGACCGACACGCCGACGCCGTGGAGGCCGCCGGACACCTTGTAGCCGTTGCCCCCGAACTTGCCGCCGCCGTGCAGCTTGGTGAGCGCGATCTCGACGCCGGACAGGTTGTACTGGGGGTTGATGTCGGTGGGGATGCCGCGGCCGTTGTCGACGACCCGGCAGCCACCGTCGGCGAGCAGCGTCACGTCGATGCGGTCGCAGTGGCCGGCCATGGCCTCGTCGACCGAGTTGTCCACGACCTCCCACACGAGGTGGTGCAGACCGCTGGGTCCGGTGGAGCCGATGTACATGCCCGGCCGCTTGCGGACCGGCTCCAGGCCCTCGAGGACCTGCATGTCCTTGGCTCCGTACGAGGTGCTTCCCTGAGGCAAGGCGCGCGCCCTTCGATCGACGGGGGAGTTCCTAGCGGCGGGCAACCGGCGCTGCGAGTGTCGCACCCCGAGCTCTGGCCTGGTCGAACCCGCAATTCACAACGGATGCATTCTACCAGAGGGGTGTGTCGTTCCCGATGACCCGCAGCGCCCGCATCAGCCCCGGCCGGGCCGTCCGCGGCGGCCGCCGCCGGCCCGCCGGCGGTCGACGCGGACCTCGACCCGCGTGATCCGCCGGTCGCCGGACAGCTCGGCCAGGCGGGCCACCAGCTGGGGCTCGAGGAACCGCACGTGCGTCGTGACGGCGGGGTCGTCGCACGCCACGACCAGTGTCGGGCCGTCGATGGCCACCGGGCGGGTGCGAGCCGCCATGCCCTCGCCCACGACCTCGGCCCACCGCTCGAACACGACCTCGACACCCACCCGCGACGGCGTGCCGAGGCGCGCCAGCACGCGGTCGATCGTGTCGGCCAGCCGCACCGGCGCGGCCGGCTCGCCGGGGAGGGGCCGCCATTCCATGGCCGCCAGTCAACCAGACGCCGGGACCGCCTGCCGCGCATCCCGCCCGCGCCGCCCGGGCGTCGCTCAGCCGGCCGACTCGATCCGCCCGCCCACCAGCCGCAGCACCCGGTCCGGGGTCGCCGCCGGCGGCAGGCCCGACGCCGTGGTGAGCAGCGCCTGCCCCTCGGGGAGGTGGGCGAGCAGCGCCGCGCTCCGCTCCGGGTCGAGCTCGCTGAACACGTCGTCGAGCAGGAGCACCGGCGGCGACGACACGGCGGCCCGCACGACCTCGTGCACGGCCAGGCGCAGGGACAGCGCCAGGGTCCGCTGCTCGCCCTGGCTGGCCTCCGTCCGGGCCGGCCCGTCGCCCACCGTCAGCACGACGTCGTCCCGGTGCGGGCCGACGGTGGTGACGCCCCGGCGCACGTCCTCGGCCCGGGCCTCGGCCAGCGCGCCGGCCAGCGCCTCGCGCAGGGTGCCCGCGTCGGCTGCGGCCAGCGCGTCGGGCCCGGCCCAGGCCGACGCGTAGCGGGCGGCCACCCGGGCCGGGCGGCGGGCCAGCGCGTCGTAGGTGGAGCCCAGCACCGGCCCCATGCGGGCCAGCAGGTCGAGGCGGGCCGCGGTCAGCGCCGCCCCGGCCTCGGCCAGCTTCGCGTCCCACACGTCGAGGGTGAACGCCGCCGACTCGTCCAGGCGACCGCCGGCGCCCTTCAGCAGCGCGTTGCGCTGGCGGATCACCTTGTCGACCTCCGCCCGCAGCGCGTCGTTGCGGGGGTGCAGGCTCACCAGCGCCTCGTCGAGGAAGCGGCGCCGCTCGCCCGGGCCCTCCTTGACGACGGCGAGGTCGTCGGGGGTGAACACCGTGACCCGCAGCGAGCCCAGCAGGTCGCGGGGACGCCGCAGCGGCTGGCGGTTGACCAGCACCCGGTTGCGGCCACCGGGCTGGATCTGCGCCTCGATCAGCAGCTCGCGCCCGTCCCGCTCGACCTCGGCCCGCACGACCGCGAACGGCGCGCCCCGGCGGACCAGCGCCTCGGTCGGCGCGCCGCGGAACGAGGACAGCGTCGCCAGCCAGGCCAGGGCCTCGAGCAGGTTGGTCTTGCCCTCGCCGTTGGCCCCGACGAGCACGGTGAGGCCCGGCGCCAGGTCGACCCGGGCCGATGCGTAGCTGCGGAAGTCGGTCAGCCAGAGGGTGCGGACCTGCACGGGGGGACGCGTCCGCGGCCGGCCGCGGTCAGCTCACGCGGACCGGCATGAGCAGGTACAGGAAGTCGGTGTGCTCGGGGCTGCGGACCAGCGCCGGCTTCAGCGCGTCGACGGTCTC
>DATGPY010000029.1:0-2903 GCA_035304465.1 Acidimicrobiales bacterium
AGAGGGGCACGACATCCGCGATCCTGGGCGGCGGACAACGTCGTCCTCAGCCCAGGGAGTCGCCATGTCGCTGGTCGTGGGTGTCCCCACCGAGACGAAGGTGGACGAGTTCCGCGTCGCCGTCACGCCCGAGGGCGTGCGCGAGCTCGAGATGCACGGCATCGAGGTGCTGGTCCAGGCCGGTGCGGGGGCCGGCTCGGGGCTGCCGGACGAGGTCTACCGGGCGGCGGGCGCGGAGATCGTCGCCGACCCCGCCGAGATCTGGGAGCGGTCGCAGATCGTCTGCAAGGTGAAGGAGCCGTCCGAGCACGAGTTCGCCTGGTTCCGCGACGACCTCACCCTCGTCACCTTCCTCCACCTCGCGGCCTACCCCAAGGTGGCCGACGCCCTGCTCGAGCACGGCACGACCGGCATCGCCTACGAGACCGTGCAGCTCGACGACGGGTCCCTGCCCCTGCTCGCCCCCATGAGCGAGGTGGCCGGGCGGTTGTCGGTGCAGGTCGGCGCCCACTACCTCGAACGCCACAACGGCGGACGCGGCGTGCTGCTCGGCGGGGCGCCCGGGGTCCAGCCGGGCCGGGTCGTCGTCCTCGGGGCGGGCAACGTCGGCTGGAACGCGGCGTGGATGTCGGCCGGCATGGAGGCCGAGGTCAACGTGCTCGACAAGAACGTCGGTCGGCTCCGCTACGTCGACCAGATCCAGATGGGCCGGGTGACGACCCTCGCCTCCAACCGGGGCAACGTCGAGCGGGTGGTCGCGGAGGCCGACCTCGTCATCGGCGCCGTCCTCGTCCCCGGCGGGCGGGCGCCGATCGTGGTGACCGAGGAGATGATCCGGTCGATGAAGCCGGGCGCGGTCGTCGTCGACGTCGCCATCGACCAGGGCGGCTGCATCGAGACGAGCCACGAGACGACCCACGAGGACCCCGTGTTCGAGAAGCACGGCGTCCTGCACTACGCGGTCGGCAACCTGCCCGGCGCGGTGCCCAACACGTCGACCTACGCGCTGACCAACGTGACCGTGCCCTACCTGGTCGAGCTGGCTCGACGGGGCGTCGCCGCCGCGCTGCGGGCCGACCCCGCCCTGGCCCGGGGCGTCAACACGATGGCCGGCCACGTCGTCCACCCGGCGGTCGCCGAGGCGCTCGGACGGCCCTACGTCCCCCTCGACGAGGTGCTGGCCGGCGGCTGAGCCTCGGGCGGCGGCCCGGTGCCGAGCAGGCGCTCCATGACGACCACGTCGAGCCAGCGGCCGAACTTGCGGCCGACCTCCCGCTCGACGCCGACGACCTCGAACCCGAACGCCTCGTGGAGCCGGATCGAGGCGGCGTGCCCGTCGACGATGCGGGCGAACATCGCGTGGAACCCGTGGGCGGTGGCGACCCGGGTGAGCTCGGCCAGCAGCGCGCGGCCGACGCCCCGGCCCTGGTGGTCCCGCCGCACGTAGACCGAGTCCTCGACGCTGGTGGCGTAGGCGGGCTTCGACCGCCACGGGGACAGCGCGCCGTAGCCGACGACCTCGTCGCCGGCGGTCGCGACGACGACGGCGTGGGCGCCGCTGCGGTCGGTCAGGTAGCGGCGCTGCTCCTCGAGCGTGCGGGGGACGATGTCGAAGGTGACCGTCGAGGTGGTCACCTCGGCGTTGTAGATCTCCATGATCGCCTCGGCGTCGTCGAGGCGAGCCGGGCGCACCTTCACCGTCGTGCCCACGGCGACGACGTTACGGGTGCCGGGCGCGACGCTGCCGCCGGGGACCCCCAGCAGTCGCCCGGCGGCAGGTCGAGGACTGGTGGATCAATCCGCGGCGAGGGCGGGCTCGACGAGGGCCAGCTCACCGGCGAGCGCCTCGAGCCGGGCCCAGCTGGCGATGGCCTCGTCGTCGGTGAGGAGGATGACCTGCAGGTCGCCGACCAGGCCGGGCAGCAGCTCGAGGAGCAGCGGCACGACGGCGGGGTCGAGCTGGTCGAAGGTCTCGTCCAGGAGCACCGGCGGCCGGACCCCGGCGGTGTTGGTGGCGGCGGTCAGCTGGGTGACGATGCCCTGGGCCAGCGCGACGGCATCGTCGTCGCTGAGCTCGGGAGCACTGGACGACAGCGACCGGAGGGCGGCGATGTGCTGCCGCAGCCGGGCGGCCGCCTGGATCTCGGTGCGGTGGTCGGCGGCCCAGTGGACGTCGGTGTCGCCGGCCAGCTCGCGCCAGGTGGCGGCGACGTCGCCCCGGGAGCCGCCGCCGTGGCCGAGCAGCTCGTCGGCGGCCGACCACAGCGCCACCTGGTCGACCGCGGACAGGGCCCGCACGGCGTCGTTGCGGGGCGTGCGGCTGCGGAGGTCGGCGGCCGTGATGCAGGTGACCGTCGAGCGGCCGTACTGGCTGCTCAGCAGGTCGACCCGGCCGTCGAAGCCGCGGTGCTGCGCCGTCACGTCGGACGCCGTCGCCACGTCGATGACGCGGTGCGGGCCCGAGGTGGGGCGCAGGACGACCAGGCGCCTGCCGGTGTCGTCCACCACCTCGAGGTGCACGCCGCGCACCGTCCCGTGCAGCGCGCCCGAGAGCAGCGAGCCGAGAGCGGCACGCGCATCCGGGGGCATGCCGCCCAGCACGGTCAGACGCGGATGGAAGTCCACGGACGCGGCGTCGCCGTCGCCCTCGACGATCAGTCGTTCCACCAGCACGTCGTCAGTCATCGGCCGTCCGCGCCGCCGACTTGAGCGATTTCTTTACGAATGTGTCGCGATCAGGCAACACCGCCACCGAGCGTGGTAACCGGGCGGGCCTCCCGCCGGGGAGGCGGCCCGGACGCCCCGGCGGGGGGAGGGCCGCGGGGCCCGCGGCGGGCGCGCGCCGGGCCCCGACCCGGCCCGGACCCGTCCCGGGTTGCCTGGCGAGGGGGCGACGGCTGTAG
>DATGPY010000030.1:0-3277 GCA_035304465.1 Acidimicrobiales bacterium
TCCTGGAAGGCGTCGGTGCCGATCGAGCTGAACGCCACCTGGCCGGTGATGCACACCATCGGCACCGAATCCATGTAGGCGTCGCACAGCGGCGTCACCACGTTGGTGGCCGCCGGGCCGGAGGTGACCATGCAGACCCCCGGCTTGCCGGTCACGTGGGCGAAGCCCTCGGCCATGTGCCCCGCGCCCTGCTCGTGGCGGACGAGGATGTGGCGGATCGGGCTGTCGATGATCGGGTCGTAGACGGGGAGGATGGCGCCCCCGGGCAGGCCGAAGATCGTCTCCACGCCTTCCATCTCGAGGGCCTTGATGAGGGCTCGTCCGCCGTCGATCTTCATGGCGGTGTGCTCCTTGGGTGCAGCGGGGCGGGACCGGGACGTGGCCGAAAACTGGAACGACCCCCCGGCGGGGAGGTCGGACGAGCGCACGCGCGGACGAGGGCCGGCGTGCGCTAGGCGAGGAGTACGAGGACGCGACGGGGGCGCATCGACGTCCAGCTTAGGGACGGGCGACGAAGAGCGGCAACACGGCTCCCGGACCGCCTGCGCCCCGCGGCCGAGGACGCCCTGCGGGCGCCCTCCGGCGACCGGGGCGTGCGCAGGTCGCGGTCGGGGCCGGGGGGCCTGCGCCCGGGTCAGGCCTCGGTGATCGCGCCGCGCTCGGCGCCCGAGGCGAGCCGGGCGTACTTGGCGAGCACGCCGGAGGTGTAGCGGGGCTCGGGCAGCTTCCAGTCGGCCTTGCGCCGCTCCAGCTCCTCGGGCGGGACGTCGAGGTCGATCGTCTTGGTGGTGACGTCGATGACGATGCGGTCGCCGTCCCGCACGAAGGCGATGGGGCCGCCGTCGACGGCCTCGGGGGCGACGTGGCCGATGCAGAACCCGTGCGTGCCGCCGGAGAACCGGCCGTCGGTCACGAGCGCGCAGTCGGCGCCCCGGCCGGCGCCCTTCATCGCGCCGGTGACCGCCAGCATCTCCCGCATGCCCGGCCCGCCCTTGGGGCCCTCGTAGCGGATGACGACGACGGTGCCCGGCTGGATGGAGCCGGAGAGGATGGCCTCCATCGCGCCCTCCTCGCCGTCGAAGACCCGGGCGGTGCCCTCGAAGCGGTCGAAGGTGATGCCGGCGACCTTGACGACCGCGCCCTTCGGGGCCAGCGAGCCGGTCAGCACCGCGATCCCGCCGACGTCGTGGATGGGGTCGGAGAGCGGGTGGACGACCTCGCCGTCGGGCGCCGGCGGGTCGATGCGCTCGAGGTTCTCGGCGACGGTCCGGCCGGTCACGGTCAGGCAGTCGCCGTGGAGCAGCCCGGCGTCCAGCAGGTGGCGCATCACCACCGGCACGCCGCCGATGCGGTCGAGGTCGACCATGTGGTACTTGCCGCCGGGCTTGGTGTCGGCGATGTGCGGCACCCGGCCGGCGATGCGGTTGAAGTCGTCGAGCGACAGGTCGACCCGGGCCTCGGCGGCGATGGCCAGCAGGTGCAGCACGGCGTTGGTCGAGCCGCCGAGCGCCATGGTCACCGCGATCGCGTTCTCGAAGGCCTGCTTGGTCAGGATGTCGCGGGGCCGGATGCCGGCCCGCAGCAGCTCGACGACCGCCCGGCCGGCATCGAAGGCCTCGTCGTCGCGGCGGCGGTCGACGGCGGGCGCGGAGGCGCCGCCCGGCAGCGACATGCCCAGCGCCTCGGCCACCGAAGCCATGGTGTTGGCGGTGAACATGCCGGCGCAGGCGCCCTCGGTCGGGCAGGCGTTGCGCTCGATGGCGTCGAGCTCGGCGTCGTCGATGGCGCCGGCGGCGTGCGCGCCGACGGCCTCGAAGACGCTGGTGATGTCGAGCGTCCGGCCGTTGTGGTGACCGGGCAGGATCGAGCCGCCGTAGACGAACACGCTCGGCACGTTGAGGCGGGCCGCGGCCATGAGCATGCCGGGCAGCGACTTGTCGCAGCCGGCGAAGGTGACCATGGCGTCGAGCCGTTCGGCGTGCATGACGGTCTCGACGGAGTCGGCGATGACCTCGCGGGACACCAGCGAGGCCCGCATGCCCTCGTGGCCCATCGAGATGCCGTCGCTGACGGCGATGGTGTCGAACTGGATCGGGTAGCCGCCGTTGGCCCGCACGCCCTCGGCCGACCGCTCGGCGAGCCGGCGCAGCGGCATGTTGCAGGGCGTGACCTCGTTCCAGGACGAGCAGATGCCGACCTGGGGCTTGTCCCAGTCGGCGTCGGTCATGCCGATGGCCCGGAGCATCGCCCGCGCCGGTGCTCGCTCGCGGCCCTCGGTCACCTCGTGGCTGCGGGGCTTGATGGTGAGGTGCGTCTCGCTGAGTGTCTCGCTGGCGGGCGGCTCGGCCATGGGCCAAGCGTAGGTCCACGCCGGCCGCCGCTCCCATCCGGACGCCCCGCGCCGGGCCGATCCCACCCCGGCCGTCCCGGCGTGCCCCGCGTGTGCTCGTCCACATGACGGACGCCACAACCGGGGACCGGGATCGGGGACGGGGTCGCGGTCCTCGTCGGCTTGACTGTGGCCCCGATGTCAGCCCCCCTCCGCCTGCGCAGCCCCTACGACCGGGAGATCGCCCGCCTCGCGCTCCCCGCGTTCGGCGCGCTCGTCGCCGAGCCGGACTACGTGCTGACCGACACCGCCATCGTCGGCCACCTCGGCACGCCCCAGCTCGGCGGCATGGCCGTGGCGGCGAGCGTGGTGCTGACCCTCCACAACGTCTTCATCTTCCTGGCCTACGGCACGACCGCCGCGGTCAGCCGGCTGCTCGGCGCCGGCCACGACCGGGAGGCCGCCCACCAGGCGGTCCAGTCGGTGTGGCTGGCCGTGACCATCGGCGCCGGCCTCGTCGCCGTCGGCTGGGTCGCGGCCGAGCCGTTGGTCGGGCTCATGGGCGCCACCGGCGACGTGCGGGCCAACGCCCTCCTCTACCTGCGGATCAGCCTCGCCGGCCTACCGGCCATGTTCGTCACGCTGGCCGGCACCGGCTACCTGCGGGGGCTCCAGGACACCCGCACCCCGCTGGTCATCGCCGTGGCCACCGGCGCCCTCAACCTCGTGACCGAGGTCGCCCTCATCTACGGGCTCGGCATGGGCCTCGGCGCGTCGGCCCTGACCACGGTCGTCGCCCAGTCGGTCGCCGCCGCGGTCTACCTGCGCCGCATCGGGCGGGAGGCGCTCCGCCACGGCGTCGACCTGGCGCCCGACCCCGCCAGCCTCCGCCGCCTCGGCGCGGTGGGCCGCGACCTGCTGGTGAGGACCCTGGCCCTGCGGGCGTCG
>DATGPY010000031.1:0-23961 GCA_035304465.1 Acidimicrobiales bacterium
ACGCAGAGCGGCTCGAACGTCGCGTTGAGCACGAGCGCCCGGCTCATCGCCGGAAACGGTACAAGCGAACGGCGGCTTTCCGCTGGCCGTTCCGGCGCGCGCCGGTCAGGCGGCGTCCGGCAGGCGCCGCAGCGAGCGGCACCACCGGAGCCAGGTCACGAGGTCCTCGGCGGCCGGGGGTCCCTCGCCCGCCCCGCCGTAGGCCGTCTGCAGGCGGAACCGCAGGTACCCCGGGGCGGGCAGCGGCAGGAACGGCCGGCGGCGCCACCACCCGGGCGGGGCCAGCAGCAGCGCCTGGCGCACCGCGGTGGGCCACAGCGACGGGTGGCGGGCAACGGCCCGGGCCGCGGCGGCGAGCCACCGGGGGTCCGCGGCGCCCGCCGGGCCGGCGCCGGCCGGGCGGTCCGGGCTGTGGTCGGCGTCGCCGTCGCGCATCGGGGCGCCACGCTAGCGACAGCGCCTCAGGTGACGCCCACGTCGCGGCCCTCGCCCCGCCACCCGACCGCCGCCGCCCCCACGAGCGGCCCGGCGTCCCCCAGGCCGGCCGGCACGATGCGGGCGCCGCGCGCGAACGAGAGGCGGGCCCGGGCGTCGAGCTCCGCCTGTGCGGCGGCGAAGAACGTCTCGCCGTAGCCGAGCGCCACCGAGCCCGCGACCACGGCGAGCCGGAGGTCGAGCAGGTTGACGACCGAGGCCACCGCCCGGCCGACGAGGGTGCCCGTGCGCCGCCGAACCTCCTCGCCCGCCGCCGCAGGCTCGGCCCCGGTCGCCGCCCGGATGCCGGTGCCCGACGCCTCGGCCTCGAGGCAGCCGCGGGCGCCGCAGCCGCACGGCCGGCCGTCGGGCTCGACGATCACGTGGCCGACGTGGCCGGCGTTGCCCGCCGCCCCGTCCAGCAGCCGGCCGTCGAGCACGATCCCGCCGCCGACCCCCGTCGACACCACCATGGCGATGAAGTCGCGCGCGCCCCGGGCCGCGCCCCGCCACCCCTCGCCCAGCGCGAGGGCCTTGGCGTCGTTGTCGACGTGCACCGGCAGGCCGGTCAGCTCGGCGAGCCGGTCGCGGAGGGGGAAGTCGCGCCAGGCCGGGATGTTGAGCGGCGACACCGCGGCGCCGCCCGGGCGCATGGGGCCGCCGCACCCCACGCCCACGACGACCTCGTCCCCCCGGCGGACGCCGTCGACCAGGCCGGACAGCGCGCGCCACATCTCCTCGGCCGTGCCCCGGGCCGGGGTGGGCGCCACCGACCGCTCGAGCACCCGGCCCTCCGCGTCGACGCGGCCCACCGCCAGCTTCGTGCCCCCGATGTCGACCGCGAGCGCGATGTCTGCACGCCGCACGGTCGTGGCACGCTACTCGGGAGGCGCGGGGCGGCTCGCCTCCCGCAGGGCGTAACCTGGCCTGGCCCCGCCCACGCGACGGAGGAGACCGAGGCTGTGGCCAGCATCGAGACGGCGGCACCACGGGGGACCACGTTCTCCGAGACGTTCGACCGCATCGTCGCCAACGTCGAGCGCGTCATCCAGGGCAAGCGCGAGGTCATCGAGCTCATGCTGCTCTGCCTGGTCTCCGACGGGCACCTGCTGCTCGAGGACGTGCCGGGCGTCGGCAAGACCAACCTCGCCAAGTCGCTCGCCACCTCGATCGAGTGCAGCTTCGGCCGCGTCCAGTTCACGCCGGACCTGCTGCCGTCCGACGTCGTCGGCCTGACGGTGTGGAACCGGGGCGCCAACACCTTCGAGTTCCGGCCCGGGCCGATCTTCAACAACGTCGTCCTCGCCGACGAGATCAACCGGGCCTCGCCCAAGACGCAGGCCGCCCTGCTCGAGGCGATGGCCGAGGGCCAGGTCACCGTCGACGGCGCCACCTACCCGCTGGCGCCGCCGTTCATGGTCATCGCCACCCAGAACCCCATCGAGCACGAGGGCACCTACCCGCTCCCCGAGTCGCAGCTCGACCGCTTCCTCATGCGGGTGTCGGTCGGCTACCCCTCCCCCGCGGCCGAGCTGGAGATCCTCGACACCCACGGCGACCACGACCCGCTGCGGGAGATCGAGCCGGTCGTCACCAAGGCCGACGTCCAGCGCATGTCGGCCGCCAGCCGCAAGGTCCACGTGGCGCCGAGCCTGAAGCAGTACCTGGTCGAGCTCGCCCAGGCCACCCGGCGCAGCACCCACCTGGCGCTCGGCATCTCGCCCCGGGCCACCCTCGCGCTGCAGCGCGTCGCCCGGGCCCGGGCGGCCTCGCAGGGGCGGGGCTACGTCGTGCCCGACGACATCAAGGCGCTGGCCGTCCCGGTGCTCGCCCACCGCCTCGTGGTCACGCCCGAAGCCCAGCTGCAGGGCGTCGCCCCGGCCGACGTGCTGGCCGAGGTGCTGCGGGCCGTGCCCGTCCCCACGGGAGGCCGCTGATGGCCCTGCCCGCCGCCGGACGCGCCGGGGAATGCTGACCCGACAGGGCTGGCTGTGCCTGTGGGCGGGCGTGGCGATGATCGCCGTCGCCCGCCTGCTCGGCATCGGTGAGCTCTACGTGTTCGGCGCCGTGGCCCTCGGCCTCGTCGTCGTGGCGCTGCTCTACGTGCGCCTCGTGCGGCTCGACCTGCGGGTCGACCGCGCCGTGCACCCGTCGCGCGTCCACGTCGGCCAGACCAGCCGGGTCGAGGTCCGGGTCCGCAACCTGCGGCGCACCGACACCCCGGTGCTGCGGCTGCGCGACCCGGGCACCGCCGGCGCCGAGCTGCTCGTGCCGCCGCTCGACCAGGGGGCCGCGACCTCGGCCACCTACCGGCTGCCCACCGACCGCCGGGGCGTCGTGGCCGTCGGCCCGCTGCGGGTCGTCGTCGGCGACCCGTTCGGCCTCGCCCAGGCGGGCGTGCAGGCGGCGCCCCGGATCGAGGTGACCGTGCTCCCCCGCGTCGAGCCGGTCCGGCCCGTGCCCTACACGTCCGGCAACGACCCGCTCGCCGGCGTGCTCCACCCCACCGCGCTCGGCCGGTCGGGCGACGACTTCTACGCCCTGCGGCCCTACGTCGTGGGCGACGACCTCCGGCGCATCCACTGGCCCTCGACGGCTCGCCACGACGAGCTGCTGGTCCGCCAGCAGGAGCAGCCGTGGCAGGGCCGCACGACCGTCCTGCTGGACGTGCGCCGCGCCGCCCACGACGCCGCGACCTTCGAGGCCGCGGTGTCGGTGGCCGCCAGCGTCGCCACCGCCAACGGCGCCCAGCGCGACCTCGTGCGGCTGGTGACGACCGACGGCGCCGACTCCGGCTTCGGCAGCGGCGCCGCCCACCTGCAGGCGCTGCTCGAGCACCTGGCGGTCGTGGAGGCCAGCGGCAGCGCCAGCCTGCGGACGATGCTCGACCTGCTGCGCCGCGACGGCCAGGGGGCGCTGGTCGTCGTCGTGGGCCGCACGCCGGCGGACGACCTCCGGGCGGCGGCCCGCCTGCGGCAGCGCTTCGGGCTGGTGGCGATCGTGCAGGTGACCGACGACGCCGGCGACCGCGGCGCGCCGCCGCCCGGCTCGACGACCCTGGTGCGGGTCACGCCCTCGTCGCCGTTCGCACCGGCCTGGGACCGGGCCATGCGGGCCGCGGCCGGCCGTCACTCCCGGGCGGGGGTGAGCTCGTGAGCCGGGGGCGGCCGCTGCAGCTCGCGACCGAGGTGTCGCTCGCGCTGGTGTCGCTGGCCGCCATCGTCGGCATGCACCGGCTGTTCGTCGACGGCTCCTACCGGGCGCCGCTCGTCGTCCAGGCCCTCGCCGCCCACCTCACGGTCACCCTGCTACGGCGGGCCGGCGTCCGACTGGTCCCCGCCGCGCTCGTGACCGCCGCGGTCGGTGCCACGCTCATCACCTGGGCGCGGTTCCCGGACACGACCGCCTGGCTGCTGCCGACACCCGAGACGCTCAGCCAGCTGGGCACCGACCTGCGCCACTCGTGGGACCTCTTCGGCGAGGTGCGGGCGCCCGCCCCGGTCGAGAACGGCTTCGTGGCCGCGGCGGCGATCGCGTTGTGGGTCGTGGCCTTCCTGGCCGACTGGGGCGCGTTCCGGCTGTCGGCCACGGTCGAGGCGGTGCTGCCCGCGGCCACGGTGTTCGTGTTCGCGGCGGCGCTCGGCGGCGACGGCAGCCCGGTCGCGGGCGCGGCGCTGTTCGCCGCGGCGGTGCTCGCCTACGTCCTGCTCCACCGCACGGCCAACCAGGAGCGGACCACCCGCTGGGCGGGCGAGCGCCAGGCCCGGGGCCGGCGCTCGCTCGTGGCCACCGGCGCCGGCATCGTCGGCGCCGCCGTGGTCGTCGGGACCGTGGTCGGGCCGAACCTGCCGGGCGCCGACTCCGAGGCCGTCGTCGCGTGGCGTGAGCTGAACCGCGACACCCCCACCCGGGTGGTGCTCAGCCCGATGGTGTCGCTGCAGACGAGCCTGGTCGAGCAGGCCAACGTCGAGGTGTTCACCGTCCGGGCCGAGCGGGGCGCCTACTGGCGGCTGACGTCGCTCGACCAGTTCGACGGGGAGATCTGGCGGTCGTCCTACAGCACCGGCGACGCCGCTGGCGAGCTGCCCCGCCGCCACGAGCCGGCGACCGAGCGGGTCACGGTGACCCAGGAGTTCACGATCGAGGCGCTCAACTCGGTGTGGCTGCCGGCGGCGTACCAGCCGGTGGCCCACGACCCGGGCGACGGGCAGCCCGCCGTCTACGACGAGCGGTCGAGCACGCTGATGGTCGCCCGCGACGTGCCGACGTCGGACGGCTACTCCTACACGGTGACCTCGCAGCTGCCGGTCTTCGACGCCGAGGCGCTCCGCCGGGCCTCGCCCGAGGTGCCCGACGACGTCGCGGCGACCTACCTGCAGCTCCCGCCCGACTTCCCCGAGCGGGTCGCCGACCTGGCCCGCGAGCTCACGGCCGGCGCGCCGACCCCCTACGACAAGGCGATCGCCCTGCAGGACCACCTCCGCAGCTTCACCTACGACGACCGCGTCGGCCCCGGCCACAGCCAGGACGCGCTGGAGACGTTCCTGTTCGGCACCCAGCGCGGCTACTGCGAGCAGTTCGCGGCCGCGTTCGCCGCGATGGCCCGGTCGGTCGGGTTGCCCTCCCGGGTCGCCGTCGGGTTCACCAAGGGCGTGCAGGACCCCAACGACCCGACGCTCTACCGGGTCCGCGGCGTGCACGCGCACGCGTGGGCCGAGGTGTTCCTCGGCGAGTACGGCTGGGTGACCTTCGACCCCACCCCGGGGCGGGCGCCGGTCGGCGCCGAGCGCTACCTCGGGGTGCCCGAGCAGCAGGACACGAGCGCGGGCGGTGCGCCGTCGGCCAACGAGCCGCTCGAGGGTGCGACGGACGCCGCCGGGGACGCCGGCGACGTCGCCGCGGCCGGTACCGATCCCCGCAACCCCGACGCCGCGCTGGGCGACCCGACCGCCCCCACCGGCGGGGCCGCCGACGAGGACCACCCCCTCCTGTCGGAGCCCGTCCGGCGGGTCGCGACCGTCGTCGGCGCGATCGCCGCGGCCTACGTCGTCCTCGTGCCCCTCGCCCAGCTGGCCCGGCGCCTCGTGCGCCGCCGGAGGGCGCGGTCGCCCGGCGAGCGGGTCGCGCTGCTCTGGCACACCGCGACCGAGGCCGCCGGCAAGGCGGGGGTGGTGCTGCCGGCGTCGCTCACCATCGCCGAGGCCGCCGAGCGGATCGCCGGCGCGCTGCCGGACGCCCGCCCCGCGGTGGACGCCCTGGCCCGCACCATGGAGACGCTCGTCTACGCGGAGGTGCCGCCGGACGACGAGCAGGTGGTGGCCGCCGCCCGGTGGCGGGCCGAGGTCGTGGCCGCGGCGCGCGCCGAGCGGCCGTGGCACCAGCGGCTGCTGGAGTGGTTCGACGTACGGGAGCTGTTCGGCCGGGGCCGGCTGCGCGTCGTGCGCGGCGACGTGGCCGCCCTGTCCGCGCCCTGACGGCTACTCGTCGTCGTCGCCGTCGTCGCGCTTGAACCGCTCGCGCACGCGGCGGCCGGCGCCGCCGAGCGCGTCGCGCAGGCCGTTGGCGCGCACCGAGCGCGTCAGCTCGTCGAGGCCCGCCTTGCCCAGCTTGCGGAGGTTGCGCTCGAACACGAGCGCGCAGCCGAGCATGAGCAGGAAGCCGGCGAACGAGAGCAGGTACGAGGTCGAGAGGCAGGCGACCAGGAACACCGCACCGGCGACGAAGCCGACGACCGCCCACTTCATCCGGCGGACCGTGTGCCGGTACAGCGTGGTCTCGCTGACCTCCCGCGCGAACGAGGGATCGTCCTCGTAGAACCGCTGGGCGATCTCCTGGAGGATGCGTTCCTCGTCCTCGGATAGCGGCACCTGAACCCCTTGTCGCCCGGCTGACCGAACCGGCACGACAAGTGTTCCACAGGCATGGTGAATCGACAACGCGCCACCGGCGCTTTTCCGGTCCCGGCGACCGGCTCAGCCGGAGCGCGGGCGGTCGGCGGGCGGGCCGTCCGGTCCCCACTGCCCGTCACCGGTGCGCTTCACCCGCAACCCGCCGGGGCGGAGCGCGGCCGCGGGACCGATGGCGTCGCCGCCGAAGCGCTCGCGGATGGCGTCGACCGCGTCGCTCACCTCGTGCCACGACGGGGCCGGACCGGCGAGGTCGTCGAGGCTGAGCTGCCGGGCGGCCCCCTCGACCAGGCCGCTCGCGGTCACCCCGAGCAGCCGCACGCCGGGCGACGGGTCGATGCGGTCGAGCAGGGCGCCGGCCGCCCGGGCGATGGCCGGCCCGTCGTCGACCGCCTGTGCGGAGGTCGTCGAGCGGGTGATGGTCCGGAAGTCGCCGAAGCGAACCTTCAGCGTGACCGTGCGGGCGGCGAGGCCCGACCGCCGCAGGCGCCAGGCGACGGCGTCGGCCATGCGGACGACCTCGCGCCGGAGTGCCTCCCGGTCGTGGTGGTCGCGGGGGAAGGTCTCCTCGTGGCCGATCGACCGGGCCGGTTGGTCGGGCTCGACGGGCCGGTCGTCCTCGCCCAGGGCGAGGCGGCGCAGCTGCCGACCGGTGGCGGGCCCGAGCGCGTGGACCAGGGCGTCCTCGCGCATCGCCGCGATGTCGCCCACGGTGCGGATGCCGAGCCGCTCGAGGCGGGCCATCGTCGCGGGCCCGACGCCCCACAGCGCCCGCGCCGGCAGCGACCGCAGGAACGCCCGGACCTCCTCGGGGCGGACCACCCGGACGCCGAGGCCGGGCTCGGGCCCGTCCCGCCCGGCCCGGGGCTTCGCCGCCTCCGAGGCGAGCTTCGCGACGAGCTTGGAGGGCCCCACCCCCACCGAGCAGTGCAGCCCCTCGCGCTCGAGGACCTCGGCCCGGACGGCCCGGCCGATCCGCTCGCCGTCGCCGTGGGCGCGCCGGGCCCCGGTGACGTCGAGGAAGGCCTCGTCGAGGCTGACCGGCTCGACCAGCGGGGTGTAGGCCCGGAAGATCTCCATGACCCGCCGGCTGACCTCGGCGTAGTGCGCGTGGTCGCCGGGGAGGAAGACGGCATGCGGGCAGAGCCGGCGGGCGCGAGCGGTGGGCATGGCCGAGTGCACGCCGTAGGCGCGGGCCTCGTAGCTGGCGGCGGCGACGACGCCCCGGTCGCCGGTGCCGCCGACGACGACGGGCCGGCCCCGCAGCTCGGGCCGGCGGAGCAGCTCGACCGAGACGAAGAAGGCGTCCATGTCGACGTGCACGATCGTGCGACGGCGACGGGTGGACACCGTCACCGCCTCGTCACGACCGCCTGCGTCGCGTCGCCGCCCCGCAGCAGGTAGCGGAACGTGCGGGGCTCCCGCCACCGCTCGGACAGCCAGGCACCGAGGGGCTCCGCCACCCACGGGTGGCAGCCCGCCAGGTGGTCGGCGCAGGCCGCGGGGTCGACGTAGGCCGCCTCGACGACGATGCCGTCGGGGTCGTCGACGCGGACCTCACCGTCGAACTCGACGGCCTCGTGGGCCTCGACCCGCAGGTGCCACCCCAGGTCCGGGGCGAGCACCTCGACCTCGTAGACCGGCCCCCGCCAGCGGGTGACCACGACGCCGGTCTCCTCCCGCACCTCACGGGTCAGCCCCTCGAGCAGCGACTCGCCCTCGTCGATCACGCCGCCCGGCGGGCTCCAGTCGTGGTCGCCGTTGCGCCGGCGGTTGCGCACCAGGAGGAGCCCGTCCCGGCCGAGGATCAGGCCGCCTCCCACCAGCCACTCACGCATCGGCCCAGTCTGGCACCGGTGGGCCCGCGACGGGCGGCCGTCGAGTTCCCGGGCCGGCGCGGCCACCCCTACGATGGCCGCGCCATGCCCGAGGCCCCCGCCGACCGCCCCACCGGCACCGAGCGCCCGACCGGCGACGACTACGCGCCGACCGCCATGCCCTCCCTGGCGGCCCGCGTCCTGGCGTTCGCGTCCATCCTCGTCGGCGGCCTGTGCGGCGGCCTGATCGGCTGGGCGCTCGTCGACCTGCAGTGCGACGGCGACTGCGGGCTCGCCGCCGGGGCCGCCGGCCTGGCCGGCGCCGTCATCGGGGCCGCAGGCGTCGCGGTGGTGGCGGTGCTGGCGCTGCGGGCCATGGGCGAGTGGCGCACGATCCAGCACCGGCAGGCCGGCGCCCGCGACGGCCGCCGCTGACCGCGCCGCCGGCGGGGTCCGGCGGTCAGGTGAACCGCAGGCGGCGAAAGCTCTCGGCGTGGGCGACGCCGACCTCCGCGCCGGTCTCGGCCATGCGCCGCCGCAGCAGCTCGGCCACCAGCTCGGGGTCGTCGCCGACGCGGCTCTCGTGGCAGGCGACGGCGGCCAGCTTCGCCTCGACCGCGTCGGACACGTCGACCCACACGTCCGCCTGGAAGGTACCCGACAGCAGCAGGGCGTCGACCTGGTGGGCGGGCCCGGCCTCGGGGAAGTAGAGCGGGCTCGCGGCCGCGGGCGCGACGGCGTCGACGACCGCCCAGCCGACCTCGCGGTGGTCGCGGTGGTTGACGTAGCTGTCGCCGAAGAAGACGGCGGTCGGGTCGGGTGCGACGACGAGGTCCGGCTTGTGTGCCCGGACGAGGGCGACGAGCCGGCCCCGCAGCTCGGTGTCGTTGGTCGCCTCACCGTCGGGGATGCCGAGCATGTCGACGCCGGCGAGGCCGAGCACGTCGGCGGCGGCGGCGACCTCGGCCGCCCGCCGCTCGGTCAGCTCCGCCGGGTCGGTGTCGGGGTCGTGGGAGCCCTTGTCCCCCGCGTTGACGACGACGAGGCGCACCTCGGCGCCGCGGGCCGCCCAGCGGGCCAGGGCGCCGCCGCAGGACACCTCGGGGTCGTCGGGGTGGGCGTAGACGGCGAGGACGCGCGAGGGGGTCTCGGTGAGCAGGGTCACGGTGACTCCTCGATGGCGCGCAGCGCGACCTCCAGCGCGGCGTCGTCGATGCCGGCGTGGGTCACGAACCGGACGGTGCGGGGACCGAGGGTGACGGCGCCCACGCCCCGCTCGGCCAGCGCGGCGAGCAGCTTCGCCGGGTCGGGGTGGCGGAACAGCACGACGTTGGTGTGCACCTCGGCCGGGTCGCACCCGGCGTCGGGCCAGCGCTCGGCCACCGCCTCGGCCAGGCGCCGGGCCCGCCGGTGGTCCTCGGCGAGCCGGTCGACCATCGTGTCGAGGGCGACCAGGCCGGCGGCGGCGAGGACGCCGACCTGCCGCATGGTCCCGCCCATGCGCTTGCGCTCGACCCGGGCCCGGGCGATCACCTCGGCGGGTCCGGCGAGGAGCGAGCCGACCGGCGCACCCAGGCCCTTGGACAGGCAGGCCATGACCGTGGTGGCCGGCGCGCAGCGCTCGGCGACCGAGGTGCCGGTGGCGACCGCGGCGTTGAAGATGCGGGCGCCGTCGAGGTGGACCGGCACACCGACCGCCCCGAGGGACCGGAGCCGGTCGAGCGGCCACGGGCGGCCACCGGAGGCCAGGTGGGTGTCCTCGGCGCAGACGAGCGAGGGCGCGGGCCACATGTGCTCGGCGGCCTCGACGAGGTGCGCGACCTCGCCGGGGTCGATCGTGCCGTCGTCGTCGGGGACGAGGTGGAGCTGGGCGGCCTGGTTGAGCCCGACGGCCCCGGCCTCGTGGGTGACGACGTGCTGGCGGCGGCCCGCGACGACGAGCGATCCCGGCGCGGCCAGCGCCCGCAGGGCGATCTGGTTGGCCATGGTGCCCGAGGGCGTGAAGACGGCCGCCTCCTTGCCGGTCAGCTCGGCGAAGCGCGCCTCGAGGCGGGCGACGGTGGGGTCGTCGCCGAAGCCGTCGTCGCCGACCTCGGCCTCGGCCATGGCCCGGCGCATCTCGGCGGTGGGCCTGGTCACCGTGTCGCTGCGCAGGTCGACCGCCGGCGGCGCGGGCGCGGCGCCGGCGCGGTACGCGGGGGTGGGCGCCATCGGGGGGGCACGGTACCGTCGCCTGCCGTGACCGCGCGCCCGACCCCGCCCCCACCACCGGCCGACCCGGCCGACCTCGTCGAGCTCGCCACCGACGTCGCCCGTCGTGCCGCCCGGCTGCTGCTCGACGGGGTCGGCCGGGCGCGTGCCACCGTCGAGACGAAGTCGACGGCCACCGACATGGTCAGCGAGATGGACCGGGCGGCGGAGCGGCTCATCGTCGACGCGCTGCTCGACGCCCGCCCGGACGACGGCATCGTGGCCGAGGAGGGCAGCGCCCGGCCGGGCACCAGCGGCATCCGCTGGGTGGTCGACCCGCTCGACGGCACGACCAACTACCTCTACGGGCTGCCGGGGTGGTCGGTGTCGATCGCGGCCGAGGACGACGCCGGCGTCGTGGTGGGCGTCGTGGCCGACGCCGTGGCGGGCGAGGTGTTCAGCGCCACCCGGGGCGGGGGCGCCCGCCTCGACGGCGAGCCGATCGCCTGCTCAGCGGCCGACGACCCGGCCACCGCGCTGGTCGGTACGGGGTTCGGGTACGACTCGCGGCGGCGCGCGGCCCAGGGCGCGGTCGTCGCCGGCCTCCTCCCCCGCGTGCGCGACATCCGCCGGCGGGGCGCGGCCTCGGTCGACCTGTGCTCGGTCGCCTGCGGCCGCCTCGACGCCTACTACGAGGTCGGACTCGCCCCGTGGGACCTGGCGGCCGGCGGGCTCATCGCCACCGAGGCCGGCGCGGTGGTCACCGCGATCGACGGCGGGCCGGTCCGGCCGGGCTCCGTGTTCGCGTCCGGGCCCACCCTGGCCGCTCCGCTCCGTGACCTCCTGTGCTCGCTCGGCGCACAGGATGTGCCGTGAGTCACCGAAATGGCCACTCGTCACCAGATCGCAACCCCGTTGCACCGCGCGTTGACACGAACTGTCGGCACACTGTCTCCGATGTCCGCCGCAACCGGGGCCCACGGGCCCACCGCCACCGGTGGCGACGGCTCTGTCGAGACCGTCGACGTGCCGCGCTCACCCATCGACGTGATCGTCGACGGCACGACCGTCGTGCTGTCCGTCGTCGACCGCCTCGATGAGGCGGCGGGCCAGGCCCTGCTCGCCGCCGCGGCCGCCGCCGTCGAGCGCGGGCCCAGCCGCATCGACGTCGACCTCCGGGCGCTCGAGTCCTACACCGAGGCCGGGGCGCGTGCCCTCGTCGTCTGCCGCGACCTCGGGGCCCGCCTGCCCGAGGGCCTCCACTACCGCACCGGCCGCGGCCCCGGCCGCGACGCCCTCCTGGCCGCGTACAGCGACGTCGACTGACGGTGGCGGTGGCGGGCGGCTCCCGACGACCCGCGCGCGCCCGGCTGCACATCCGGCGCGCGGATGAGGCACGATCTTGACCGTGGGTACCCGCATCCTGACGGTCGAGGACGACGAGCGCATCCGCACCGCGGTCAAGCTGGCGCTCGAGGACGAGGGCTGGTCGGTCGAGGAGGCCGACACCGGCGAGGAGGCGCTCAACGCCTTCCAGCGCCAGCCGGCCGACGTCGTGCTGATCGACATCATGCTGCCCGGCATCGACGGCTTCGACGTGTGCCGCGCCATCCGCCGGGTGTCCGACGTCCCGATCGTCATGGTGACCGCCCGCGCCGACACCCACGACGTCGTCGCGGGCCTCGAGGCGGGTGCCGACGACTACCTGACCAAGCCGTTCGCCCCCAAGGAGCTGTCGGCCCGCATCCGGGCGCTGCTCCGCCGGGTGCGGTCCGGCGACTCGGGCAGCACCCACCTGCGCTTCGGCGACCTCGAGGTCATCCCCGAGGAGGGTGTCGTCCGGCGGGAGGGCAAGGAGGTCCACCTCACCAAGACCGAGTTCCGCCTGCTCGTCGAGCTGGCGTCGAGCCCCGGCCGGGTGTTCAGCCGTGAGACCCTGCTCGAGCGGGTCTGGGGCTACGGCTACTTCGGCGACGGCCGCCTGGTCGACGTCCACGTCCGGCGGCTCCGCACGAAGATCGAGGCGGACCCGGCCAACCCCCGCCACGTCGTGACCGTCCGGGGGCTCGGCTACAAGCTGCAGGCCTGAGGGGGCGGTGGCGAGGCGCCGGTTCAACCCGAGACGGCGGGCCTGGAGGGTGACCCGGCTGCTGCCCAAGATCGGCCTCCGAGCCCGCATCACGATCGCCTTCGCGGTGGGCGCGCTGCTGATGTCGGCCGTCCTCGCGGTGGCCACCCTCGGGCTCACCCGCCAGAACCTGCTCGACCAGCGCGAGTCCTCGGCCACCGCGCGCACCTACCAGAACGCCCGGACGGCCGAGGCGATGCTCCCCCAGCAGACCGCCGAAGCGAACGCGCCGACCTTCGACCCCACCGACCTGCTGGCGTCGATCCCGACGCCGACCGGCTCCCGGCCGGTGCTCGTGCTCGACGGCCGGGGGTGGGCCCGCAACCCCGAGTTCAGCTACGAGTCGCTGCCGCAGGCGCTGCGCGACAAGGTGCTGGGCGGCGAGGCCGCCCTCATGCGCTTCGACCACGAGGGCTCGACGCACCTCGCGGTCGGTGTGCCGCTGTCGGGGTTCGACGGCGCCTACTTCGAGGTCGTCTCGCTGGGGGAGCTGGAGAGCACGCTCGAGTCGATCGGCATCTCCCTGCTGGCCGCCGCGGTGCTCACCACGCTCGCGGGCGCCGCCGTCGGCTGGTGGGCGGCCCGCCGGGTGCTGCGCCCGCTGCGCAACATCAGCGACGCCGCCCACGCGCTGGCCACGGGCCGGCTGGAGACCCGCGTCGAGGCGAGCGACGACGCCGACCTGGCCCCGATCGCCGAGTCGTTCAACGAGATGGCCTCGGCGCTCGAGGAGCGCATCCAGCGCGACGCGCAGTTCGCGTCCAACGTCAGCCACGAGCTGCGCTCGCCGCTCATGACCCTGGCGGCGTCCATCGAGGTGCTGGAGAACCAGCGCGACGACCTGCCCGACCGGTCGCGCGCCGCGCTCGACCTCATGGTCGCCGACATCACGCGCTTCCAGCAGCTCGTCGAGGACCTGCTCGAGATCTCCCGCTTCGACGCCGGCGTCATGCACCTCGACCTCGAGGACGTCCGCGTCGACGAGCTGGTCATCCAGGCGGTCACCAGCTCCACCGACGTCGACGTGCCGGTCGACATCGACTCGGACCTGGCCGGCGTCGTCGTCAAGGCCGACAAGCGGCGCCTGTCGCGGGTGATCGCCAACCTGCTCGACAACGCGGCCAAGTACGGCGAGGGGGCGACGCGGGTCGAGCTCCGCAAGGTCGGCCACGCGGTGCTGATCGCCGTCGAGGACGACGGCCCCGGCGTGCCGCCGGAGGACCGGGAGATCATCTTCTACCGGTTCAACCGCGGCACCTCCGCCGGGCACCGCCGGGGCATCGACGGGGTCGGGCTCGGCCTGTCGCTGGTCGCCGAGCACATCCGCCTGCACGGCGGCTCGGTGTGGGTCGAGGACCGCCCCGACGGCCGCCGGGGCGCCCGCTTCGTCATCAAGCTGCCCGCCGAGGCTGCCGAGGGCGCGGTGGTGGAGGCGTGAGGCGGGCCCGGGCGGCGCTCGGCGCCGCGGCGCTGGCGGTCGGGCTGGCCGCGTGCGGGATCCCCGCCGACGACGAGCCCCGCGCCATCCCCCAGGAGCAGGCGCCGGCCCTGCCGGAGTCCGGCGGCGGCGTCCCCGACGAGGGCCGGACGACGACGGCCGAGCTGTACTTCACCCGCTACGACGGCAGCCGCGACAACCTCGTGGCCGTGACGGCCGAGGTCTCCGCCGGCAGCTCCGGCGCGCCGACGCCGGCGACCGTGCTCGAGGCGCTGCTCGAGGGCCCCGACGCGCTCGACGTGGACGACAACCTCGTCACCCGCATCCCGGCGGGCACGGCCCTCGACGGACAGCCCGAGCTGCACCCGGGCGGCGTCCTGCGGGTGCACCTGACCGCCGCCATCAGCGGCGTGCAGGGCGACGGCGCCCGGCTCGCGTTCGGGCAGATGGTCTGCACGCTCGACTCGCTGGAGGGCGTCAACAGCGTGCTGTTCGCGGTCGACGGCGAGGCCGTCCGGGCCCCGACCGGGCAGGGCGAGAACGTCAGCTCGCCGCTGTCCTGCAACGAGTACGAAAACCTCATGGAGGGCGAGGAGGCCGAGGAGCCCGACGAGCGGGGGTGAGGACCGCCGGTCCCACCGAGGCAGTAGCCTCGCCGCCCGCGTCGGGATCAACCAGGCAGGTCTACGCGGGACATCCATGAGCTACTTCCTCGGCATCGATCTCGGAACCACCTACACCGCGGCGGCGGTGCACGACGGGTCGCCGCGCCGCCCACCGGAGGTCGTGACGCTCGGCGAGCGGGGCCCGGTGGCACCGTCGGTCCTCTGCCTCCGCCCCGACGGCGGCTACGTCGCGGGCGACGCGGCCGAGCGCCAGGCGCTCACCGACCCCGAGCGCATCGCCCGGCAGTTCAAGCGCCGCCTCGGCGACCCGACGCCGCTCGTCGTCGGCGGCACGACCGTCCCGGCCGAGGAGCTGACCAGCCGGCTGCTGTCCTGGGTGATGGAGGTCGTCGTGCGGGCCCGGGGCGGCGAGCAGCCTGCGGCCGTCGTGCTCACGCACCCGGCCAACTGGGGCCCCTACAAGCGCGACCTGCTCACCCGCGCCGCCGAGCTGGCGGGCGTCCCCGGCGCCGTCCTCGTCACCGAGCCGCAGGCCGCCGCCATCTCCTACGCCTCGCAGGAGCGGGTCGATCCGGGCGCGGTCGTCGCGGTCTACGACCTCGGCGGGGGCACCTTCGACGCCGCCGTGCTGCGCAAGGAGGGCGACGGCGGCTTCACGATCCTCGGCTCGCCCGAGGGCATCGAGCGACTGGGCGGCATCGACGTCGACGCCGCCCTGTTCGCCCACGTCACCGGCATGCTCGGCGACGCCTACGCCGAGCTCGACCCCGACGACGACCAGGCGATGGCCGCGGTCGCCCGGCTGCGGGCCGAGTGCACCCAGGCCAAGGAGGCCCTCTCGGCCGACACCGAGGCCTACGTGCCGGTGCTGCTGCCGACCGTGCAGACCGAGGTGCGCGTCACCCGGGGCGAGCTCGAGGACATGGTCCGCCCGACGCTGGCCGAGACCGTCACCGCCCTGCAGCGGGCGCTGCGCTCGGCCTCGGTGGCACCCGAGGCCGTCGACCACGTGCTGCTGGTCGGCGGATCGTCACGGATCCCGCTCGTGGCCGAGCTGGTGTCCGCCGGGCTGGGTCGACCGGTGGCCGTCGACGCGCACCCGAAGCACAGCGTCGCCCTCGGGGCGGCCATCGTCGCGGCCCGGGCCGCGGGCATCCTCGACGCCGGCACGCCGGCCGGTGGTCCGGGGGCGGTCGCGGCCGGCGCGGCCGTCGGCGCCGCGGCCGGGGCGTCGGGTGCCGCGCCGGCCGGAGGGACCGCTCCCCCGCCCCCCGCCCGGGGCGCCGGCACCGGCGGCACCGCGTCGCACCTGCCGCCCCCACCCGGCTCGCGGCCCGACCCGTCGGCCGGGACGGGCCGGGCGCGCCCGCCCGCCGCGCCCCCGCCGGCGGCGGCCGGCGTGCCGTCGAGCGGCGCGGCACCGGCGAGCCCGGCCCCGCCGTCGGGCTCGGCCCGGACGCACCTGCCGCCCCCGCCCGGCTCGGCCGGGGACGGCGCGGCCCGCCCGGGACCCGGGCTGCCCCCGCCCCCCGGGGCCTCGACCGAGCTGCCCCCCGGCTTCGTCACCGACGAGGAGCGCGAGCGCCGGCGCCGGCGCGAGCGGCGCAAGCGGATGGTGCTCGTGGCGCTCGGCACGATCGTGTTCCTCCTCGCGCTGGCCTACACGATCGCCATCTCGGTCCGCGACGACGACGTGACGCTCGCGGACGTCGAGATCGGCGAGTGCTTCAACGGCGACCCCAACGAGGTCGAGGTCGTCGACTGCGACGAGCCCCATCGCTACGAGCTGTTCGCCGTCGCCGAGGCGCCCGACCCCGACGCCGACTACCCGGGCGAGGACGCCGTGCGCCAGGACGGCGGCAGCATCTGCACGATGGAGCTGGTCGACTACTTCGGCGCCACCGCGGACGTTGCGCTGGCGAACGACATCGAGCTGTGGCCCGTCGCCCCCACCGAGGAGCAGTGGGAGGACGGCCTGACCGACACCTACTGCCTCGCCACCCACGCGGAGGGCGAGGCGCTCGAGGGCTCGATCCGGGGCCGGGGCGCCGCCGGCTGAGGCGGGCGGCGCCCCGGCCGCCCGGCCGGGTCAGCCGAAGAAGACCTCGGCGACCTCGTAGAGCTTCGGGTCGACGAGCTTGAGCTCGGCGGTGGCCTCCTCCAGCGGGACCCGCACGATCTCCCCGGCCCGCAGCGCGACCATCGTGCCGAAGTCGCCGTCGTGCACGGCGTCGATGGCGCCGATGCCGAACCGGGTGGCGAGCACCCGGTCGAAGGCGGTCGGCGTGCCGCCCCGCTGCACGTGGCCGAGGACGATGGCCCGGGTCTCGTAGCCGGTGCGCTCCTCGATGGCGCGGGCGAGGCGGTCGCCGATGCCGCCGAGGCGCACGTGCCCGAACTCGTCGACCTCGTCGGACTGGACCGCCATCGTGCCCTCGACGGGCACGGCCCCCTCGGCCACGACGACGATCGAGGCGTAGCGGCCCCGCTCGTGCCGGCGGCGGATCACCTGGCAGACCTCGTCGATGTCGAACGGGCGCTCGGGGACCAGCACGACGGTGGCACCGCCGGCGATGCCGGCCCAGGTGGCGATGTGGCCGGCGTGGCGGCCCATGACCTCGACGACCATCACCCGGTTGTGGGACTCGGCGGTCGTGTGCAGCCGGTCGATGGCGTCGACGCAGATCTGCACCGCCGTGTCGAAGCCGAAGGTCAGCTCGGTGGCCGACAGGTCGTTGTCGATGGTCTTGGGGACGCCGACCACGGAGACGCCCTCGGCGGCGAGCTTGGCCGCCACCCCCAACGTGTCCTCACCGCCGATGGCGACCAGCGCGTCGATGCCGTTGTCCGCCAGCGTCCGCTTGACGGCCTCGGGCCCGCCGTCGACCTTGTAGGGGTTCGTCCGGGAGGAGCCGAGGATCGTGCCCCCGCGGGGCAGGGTCCCGCGGAACGACTCGACGGACAGCGGGACGACGTCGTTCTCGATCGCCCCTCGCCACCCGTCGCGCAGGCCCACGATCTCGTCCCCGTAGACGTTCTCGCCCTTGCGGGTCACCGCCCGCATGACGGCGTTCAGCCCCGGGCAGTCGCCCCCACCGGTGAGCATCGCGACACGCATGCCCGCGACACTACCGACCGGCACCTCGACCGGCGCGGGGGTATCGCGCGGTCACTAGGGTCCGGCCCCGATGTCCGTGGTGATCGCGATCGACGCGGGGACGACGGGGGTTCGCAGCTTCGCCCTGCGGCCCGACGGCACGCCGGCCGGCTACGCCTACCGCGAGTTCCCCCAGCACTTCCCGAACCCCGGCTGGGTCGAGCACGACCCCGACGACATCTGGGACGCCACGGTGGCGACGCTCGCCGAGCTGGTGGACCGGCTCGACGGCGAGGCGGTGGCGGCCGTCGGCGTCACCAACCAGCGCGAGACGGTCGTCGCCTGGGACCGGCGCACCGGCCGGCCGCTGCACCGGGCGATCGTGTGGCAGGACCGCCGCACGGCGCCGCGCTGCGACGCGCTGCGCGAGGCCGGCCACCTCGACCTCGTCCGCCGGACGACCGGGCTGGTCATCGACCCGTACTTCTCGGCGACGAAGCTCGAGTGGCTGCTGACCGAGGGCGGCGTCGAGGCCGGGCCCGACCTCGCCCTCGGCACGGTCGACGCCTGGCTGCTGTGGCGGCTGACCGGCGGTCCCGACGGCGGTGTCCACGCCACCGAGCCGTCCAACGCCAGCCGGACCATGCTGTTCGACATCCGCCGGCTGGCCTGGTCGGACGAGCTGTGCGAGCTGTTCGGGGTGCCGGTCCGGGCCCTGCCCGAGGTCCGGCCCTCGGCCTGCCGGTTCGGTGTGGCGGCGGCGGGCACCCCCGTCGCCGGGGTCCCGGTGTCGGGCATCCTCGGGGACCAGCAGGCGGCCCTGTTCGGCCAGGCGTGCCTCGAGCCGGGGATGACCAAGAACACCTACGGCACCGGCAGCTTCGTGCTCATGAACGTCGGCGACCGGTGCCCGGAGCCGGCCGAGGGCCTGCTGACGACGGTGGCGTGGACCGCCGAGCGCACCGGTGAGGTCGCCTACGCGCTGGAGGGCTCGATCTTCGTCACCGGCGCCGCCGTCCAGTGGCTGCGCGACGGGCTCGGCCTGATCCGCGAGAGCGCCGAGATCGGGCCGCTCGCCGAATCGTGCCCGGACACCGGCGGCGTCTACCTCGTGCCCGCCTTCACCGGTCTCGGCAGCCCCTGGTGGGACCCCTACGCCCGGGGCACGATCGTCGGCATCACCCGGGGGACGACGGCCGCCCACCTCGCCCGGGCGGCGGTCGAGGCCATGGCCTTCCAGACCCGCGACGTCGTGGAGGCCATGGTCGAGGTGAGCGGCCGCCCGGTGCCCGAGCTGCGGGTCGACGGCGGCGCCGCCATGGACCTGCTGGTGCAGCTGCAGGCCGACCAGCTCGGCGTCCCGGTCACCCGGCCCGTCGTGCGGGAGACGACGGCGCTCGGCGCCGCCTACATCGCCGGCCTGGCCGAGGGCGTGTGGGGGTCGCCGGACGAGATCGAGCAGAGCTGGCGGGCCGACCTCCGCTGCGAGCCGCGGGCCGACCGGGCCGACGTCGACGCCCGCCACGCCCGCTGGCGCCAGGCGGTCGAGCGGGCCCGGGGCTGGGCCGGCGCCGGCTGACCAGGCCGCCACCTCTGCGCGCGAGCGGCCGGCCCCGGCGGGGCCGGCCGCCGTGGGTCGGCGCGCCGGGCGAGCGGAGGGGGCGTTCGCCCGGCGCCGCCGACGACCGTGGTGGGCGCACGTGCGCCCCGCGCCGCGCTCAGGTGCGGGCGCTCGGGTGGTGGGCCCGGCTGCGCAGCCGGTGGAGCTCGCGCAGTCGGGTGTCGACCACCCGGGCCAGCGCGGCCACCTGCCGCCGCTCGCGGGCCCGGAACGGCATCTCGTCCCGCCCGAGCACGAGGGCCAGGCCGGACCCTGGCAGCGGTGCCCACACGATGTCGGTCCCCGTCTCCGGTGCGTCGGACCCGTCCCGCTGGGCCGCCCGGCTGCCGACGAGGTAGGCGTCGAGCCACGCCGCGCTGGGCGCCTCGCCGCCGGCCGCCAGCACGCCCCGACCCTGGCCGTCGATGTCGACGACCGCGACCCACCGGGCGCCGATCACCCGGGGGGCGTGCTCGACGACGGCGGCCAGCAGCTCGTCGACCTCGGCGGCGCCGACGAGCTGCGCGGCCGCCTCGAGGACGTCGACCCGGGGGTCGTGGCGGGCGTCGGCGACGTGCCGCACCTCCTCGACGGCCACCCCGTCGACCTGCCGGACCTCGCTGACCAGCAGGTCGACGAGGGAGGGGTCGGGCAGCTCGACCACCAGCTCGTCGACCGCCTGGCCGCCGCCCCGCTCGAGGATGTCGATGCCCACGACGTCACCCCGGACGGCGCCGATCCGGCTGGCGACCTGGCCGAGGGCACCGGGCCGGTCGGGAAGCCACAAGCGGATCACGAACGTCTCCACGTCCGAGCACCCTAGGCGGGCGGTGTGAACCGATTGTTTCGGCTCGGAGACAGCCGTGTGAGTTGGGCGTGGACGGTGCCCGACCGCGGTGACCAGGACCGCTGGCCCGCCTCGCCGGGATCGCCCAGGGGCACCGCTACGGAGCGCGCGCACATGCCCGCGAGCAGAGGCGATTGCGCGCGGCGCGGGACCAGCGCGCGAGTATGTCCGTAACGCGATCGTCGTGACCGGCGCTCCGGGGCCGGGGGCGGCGGGGCGGCCACCTGACTGGGGAGGTGTCACATCCGTGAGCGGTCCGAGCACGGAGACGACCTCGACGCACATCAACACCTCGGGCGAGCTCGCCGGCCTCCACCGACGGCTGACGGTCATCCCCGCCTCCGCGGACGAGCGCCCCACGCTCGCCGAGCAGATCGCCCGGCTCGTCGTGCGCGCCACGACCGACGTCCCCACCGCGCTCAGCCAGGTGCTCGGGCCCGCGGACTTCGCGGCCGCGTGCCGCGAGGCCGCGGTGCGGCGGGTCGAGGAGCACGAGCGGGTGCGCAACGAGCTGGCCTCGAAGCTGCGCCGCGCCCGGGAGCTCCAGGCGGTCACGGCCAACCGCCGTGACGAGGCGGCCGCCCGGGCCCGCCGGATGAGCGCCCACCTGGAGGACTGCGACGCGCTGCTGGAGCGCGCCGGCGAGCTGACCAACGCCGCCGAGGAGGCCCGGCGGAACCTCGAGGCCCGCCGGGCCGACGTCGAGACCGCCCGCAGCAAGCTCGCCCTCGTCGAGGAGCAGCGCGAGGCCGCGGCACGCACGATCGACGACGCCGCGCGCCAGCTGCGCGACCTCGAGATCTCCGAGCTCGACGAGTCCACGCTCCGGCGGGAGCTGGAGAAGGCCAACGACGCCCTGCAGGAGGCCGAGCAGGCGCACGCCGAGGCGCTCGACACGCTGCGCTCGCTCGAGCAGGCGGCCGCGGCCAGGGCCGCGACCCGCGACCACATCCTCCAGGAGCGGGCCGCGCTGGTCGCCCGCCTCGAGGCGCCGCTGCCCGACCCCGGGCCGATCCGCGAGGCGCTCGAGGCGTTCGACGCCGACACGCAGGTCGGCGAGCCCGACCTGGTGGCGCGCGAGCTGGCGCGGGAGTGGCTCGAGGTCGACGGCGAGCTCGAGCGCATCGAGGGCGCGCTGCCCGACCCGCCCTCCCCCGACGAGATCGCCGCCGCCGAGCGCCGCCTCGCCCAGATCGACCAGACGATCGCCGAGCTCGAGTCGGCCGACCGGCAGCCGGCGCTGCCGCCCGAGGTGCGCGACGAGATCGAGGCGGCGCACGAGGCGGTCCTCCAGGCCGAGGAGGACGTCGACCGGTCCGGCGGCCACGAGGAGGACCTCGCCCGCCTGCAGCACGCCCGCGAGGTCGAGCACGCCGTCCTGCAGCAGTACGGGTTCGAGACCTACCTCGACGTCATCCTCAGCGGCCCCCGCCCCGAGGAGGACGCGCAGGCCGAGCTGCTCGACGCGCTGCGCGCCCGCCGGGTGGCGGAGGACACGCTGGCCTCGCTGCGGGCCGCCGCCGAGCCGCCGGCCATCGTCACGACGCTGCGGGCCCGACGCGACCGCATCTACCGCGAGGCGGCCGAGCTGCTGGGCTGCGACCCCGGCAACAACGTCGCCGAGCTGCTCTACGCGCACCCGGTCGTGCCGCCCAACCGCACCCGCGACCTCGCCGCGGCCCTGGCGGCCCAGGGCATCCACCCCTCCGGCGTGTCCGTGCGCGAGGCCGCCGTCGCCTGGCTGATCGAGCAGGACCAGGAGCTCGCCCTGCGCGAGGAGTGCCGCCGCGACATCGAGCGCCTCGACCGCGACCTGGAGTCGCTCGACGAGCAGGACGAGCGTGGCCGGTTCGAGTACGAGAACATGCAGGCGGTGGCGAGCGCCGCCCACGCGGACGTGGGCGCGACGCTCCACCGGGTCCGCACCCTCGAGGACGAGCTGAACGCCCGCGCCACCCAGGACGAGCGCCGGCTGCAGCGCATCGCCGCCGCCGAGCAGCTCCGTGCCCAGATCGCCGCGGTCAGCGAGGCGCTGGAGCAGTCCGAGGCCGAGTACTCGAGCTCGCTCGCGGCCGCCGAGGCGGCGGTGGCCGCGGCCGAGGCCACCGTCGAGCGGGCCACCGCTGCGCTGTCCGACGCCGTGCGGCGGCTCCGCCGCATCTCCGAGAGCCTGCCGCCGGCCCTGCGGCCCCGGGCGGGCGACGACCCGCTCGGCGAGCTGCCCCGCCTCCGGGAGACGCTGGCGGCCGAGGTCGAGCGCGCCGAGGTCGCGCTCGCCAGCGCCAACGAGGACCTGGAGCGGGCCCGCCGCGACATCGAGGAGACGCAGGCCCAGCTCGACGACCACCTGGCCGTCGTCCCCACCGAGGAGGTGGGCGAGGACGACATGCGCCAGGCCCTGCTCGACCTGGTCGGCACCGGCGACACGCCCGTCGTGCTCGACGACCCCTTCGTCGAGGACCCGGACGTGCGGCCGGTCCTGCTCGACCAGCTCGTGACCGCCTCCGAGCGGCGCCCGGTGGTGCTGCTCACCGACGAACCCGACGTCCTCGGGTGGGCGATCAGCCTGCCCGACGACCTGGGAGCCGTGACGCGACTGGCGGCGCCTCGCGGCTCCGACGCCCCGTCCGAGGACGAGGCGCTCACCAGCCAATCCGGCTCGGTCCCCTGATCCTCTCCCCGACCGAAGGACCGCATCGTGCCCCGACGCATCCCGATCCGTGCCAAGCTCGCAGCGGCGCTCGCCGTGCCCATCGTGGCGCTCCTGCTCGTCTCCGTCCTGGAGGTGGCGCAGAGCGTCGAGGAGGTCCGCGAGACGAAGGACCAGAACGAGCTGGCGACGGCGGCGATCGGGCCGGGCGGTCTGATCACCGGCCTCCAGAACGAGCGGAACTACGGCAGCCTCTACATCCTCGGCTTCGAGAACGCCACGCAGCTGCCGGTCGGCTCCTTCGAGGAGGCGGTGGCGGAGACCGACGAGGCGATCGCCCGGTTCCGGGCGGAGGTGGCCGAGAAGGGCGGCGAGGTGGCCGAGACCTACCAGCCCGCCCTGGACACGATCGCCGAGCGGATCGACGAGCTGCGTGGCCTGGTCACCGGGCTGGAGGGGGAGCGCAGCCTCGAGCGCACCGACGTCTCCGACCCGTTCTTCAACGGCTACACCGAGCTGATCGACGAGCTGTTCCGGGCCAACAGCCAGGTGTCGCTGTCCATCGACGACCCGATCCTCCGCCGCGGCGTCGAGCTGACCGACCTGGCGTCGCACCAGATCGAGAACGTCGCCCGGACCCAGCGGGTCGTGCTGCTCGCCGGCGTCACCGGCCGGCTCGACGACCCCCAGGAGATCGCCGACACCGCCGGCCTCCTGGGCCAGGTCATGGACAACCTCGACCAGACCCGGGACCTGGGGACCGGCCGCTACGAGGCCGCGACCACCCGGGTGCTGGAGCAGTTCGAGGAGTCGGGCTGGCTCGAGCTCGTCGAGCTGGCCATGGAGACCGGCGAGGTCCGGCTCACCGAGACGCTCAACGCGCTGTCCCGGGAGGACGACGAGGGCTTCAACGGCTACCGCGCCGCGGTCAACGACCTGATCCGCGAGCGGGCCGACGAGCTCGACCGGGCGGCCACCGGCACCCAGCGGCGCTACGCCGTCCTCGCCGGCCTGACCATCGCCGTGGCCGCCGCCATCACCTGGATCGTGTCGCGGTCGATCACGCGTCCGTTGCGGGCGTTGACGCGGCAGGCGAAGGAGATGGCGGAGCGGCGTCTGCCGGAGGCGGTGTCGGACATCTTGGAGACGCCGTTGGGTGAGGACGTGGTGGTGCCGTCGGTGGAGCCG
>DATGPY010000032.1:0-6444 GCA_035304465.1 Acidimicrobiales bacterium
TCGGCTAGCTTGCGCGTCACTGCCCCACCACGAGAAGAGAGCACGGGTGACGGTCGACCAGACGACACGCCGCAACCAGCGGCGCGAGCAGGCCGAGGCCACACGGCGCCAGCTGCTCGAGGCCGCGGGCGACGTCTTCGAGCGGCGCGGCTACCGGGCCACGAGCGTGGGCGCCATCACCGAGCGGGCCGACACCGCACACGGCACGTTCTACCTCTACTTCCGCAACAAGGAAGACGTGTTCTGCCAGGTGATCGAGGCCGTCGTGGTGGACGAGCTCGTCGACACCACCATGGTGCCCGTCGACGGGTCGCCGCGCGAGGCCGTCGAGCGGGGCGTGCGCGCCTTCGTCGGCGTGTTCGACCGGCACAAGGGCCTGTGGCGGGCCCTGCTCGAGGGGATGCTGCTGTCGCCCCGGGTGCGGGAGCTGTGGCTGCAGCTGCGGCGCGACCTGGTCATGCGCATCGCGCACGCCTTCGAGGTCCAGCAGCGGTCGGGGAGGGCACGTCCGTTCGACGCCACGATGGTCGCGCACTCGCTGGCGGCGATGGCCGAGTGGTCGGCCTTCACCCACCTGGTCCTGGGCGAGCCGGACCCGGAGGCCGGGCCCGACCGGGAGGCGCTGGTGGCGACGCTGGCCGACCTGTGGGACCGGGCGGTGCGGGCGACGCCGGCCGGCGACGTGGGGGCCGGCGAGGGCGATGGCCAGGGCGGCGCCGGCGGTCCCGGCGGCGCTCAGATCCCGCCCAGCGCCTGAACGCCGGCCAGGGCGAGCACGGCGACGATCAGCGCCGTCGCCACGCCCAGGAACGTGACGAGCGTGACGAGCCCGGCCAGGGCCCGCAGGCGCACCTTCCACGACGGCCGGAGGGGCACGACGACGCCCTCTCGGGGTCGGGGCCCGGGTCGCCGGGCCGGGCGCCGGGCGGCCACGCCGGCGCTCGAACGCGGGGCGGGCGACGGTGCGCCGGCCGGTGCCGCCGGCCGGGACCGGGGTCGGGGCGGTGTGGCCACGGCCGTGGCGGTGCGCGGCGACGCGGCCGCGGGCAGGGTGACGAGCGTCCGGTCGGCGCGCGGCACGGCGGCCGGGGGCGCGGCGTCGGGGCGAGCGGCCGTGGGCGCAGGCCGGTCCACCGGCTGCGGCCGGGTCGGGCCGTCGCCGGCCGGGCGCGGGCGCCGCGCCAGCACCCTCGCGACCGCCCGCCCGACGGCGGTGGCGGCAGCGGTGAGGGCGGCGCCGGCCGCGCGCGCCGCCCTCGCGCTCGCCTCCCCGGCCCGTCGGGCACCGCGGCGGGTGGCGGCCCAGGCCTGGCGGGTTCCGGCGAGGGTCACGGTGCCGGTCCGTCGGGCGGCGTGGTGGGTGGCGGCCCAGGCTCGGCGGCTGATCCGGGTGGTGGCGGCCCAGGCCCGTCGGGCGCCGCGGGTGGTCGCGGCCCAGGCCCGGCGGCACCCGGCGACCGTCGCCGCCCATCCCCGGCGGAGGGCCGGCCCGGCGGCCGCCCGGAGCCGGCGCCACCGGGCGGCCGCCCACCGGCCGAACCGGCGGGCCAGCACGGCGACGGTCGCGGCGGTGGCCGACACCCAGGGCCCGATCGCGCGGGCCACCCGCCGGGCGGTCCGGGCGACCGCGAGCGCCGCCCGCCGGATCGCCGCCGCGGCCTCGCGGGCGGCCCGGGCCACGACCGGGCGGGCCCGGTCGAGGGCCGAGCGGGCCCCGGCGACGGCCCGGGCGGTCGTGTGCCGGGCCGCCGGCCACGCGGCATCGTCGCCGTCGGGGGCCTGCGGGGTGGGGGTCTCGGTGGGGTGGTCCGAGGTGAGGGGATCGTCCCCGCCCGTGGCAGTCTGTTCCCCGGTGTCCGCCTGCACCGTGGTGACGATGACTGCCGCGGCGGCGATCACCACGACCACGCACAGTACGACAAGGATCACGCGGTCACGGATGGTAACGCCCGCCGAACCTGACGCCCACGGGCCCGGGGGTCGCGCCCCGGACCCGCCGGACCGCGCTGGTCCGCCGGCCGAGCCGGACGGCGCCGAGGGGCCGCCGCCCCCGACGGGTGACGCGCCGCCGACCGACGTCCCCGGCGAGGCGACGGCTCCCGCGACGGAGGGGCCGGCACCCGCCGCCCCGAGCGGCAACGGCGGCGGCCCGCCGTCGGCCGTCCGGTCGCGGTCCTCCGTCCCCCCGCCGCCGTCGACCCCGATCACCGGAGGTCGCCGGAGGTCGACCCGATCGATCGTCGTCGGGATCGTCGCCTTCCTGGTGGTGGCCTTCGCGGTGGGCGCCTACTTCGTCCCGCTGCCCTACTACCTGTTCAAGCCCGGCTCCGTCCGCGACACCGAGCCGCTCATCACGATCCGGGGCGCCGAGGTCTACGAGTCCGAGGGGTCGATCCACTACACGACCGTCTCGCTGCGGCAGGCGACGCTCGTCGGGCTGGTCCAGGGCTGGCTCGACGACGACATCGACGTCGTCGACCGCGACCGGGTGCTGCAGGGGCGCGACGTCGAGGAGAACCGGCAGGTCAACCTGCAGATGATGAGCGACTCCAAGGACGTCGCCACCCAGGTCGCGCTCGAGCGGCTCGGCTACGACGTCGACGTCACCATCGGCCACGTCGTCGTCGGGGTCGAGGACGGCGCGCCCGCCGACGGGCTGCTGCGGCCCGGCGAGACGATCGTGGCCGTCGAGGGCGAGCGCTTCGACGACACCGAGGACATGGGGCGGCTCCTCGGCGAGCACGCGCCCGGCGACCGGGTCCGGGTGACCGTGGAGGGCGCCGACGGCAGCGAGCGCGACGAGTCGCTGCGGCTGGCGCCGGCACCCGACGACCCCGACCGGGGGATCATGGGCGTCCAGGTCGTCAGCACCGTGCTGGAGTACGACTTCCCGATCGAGGTCGAGATCGACACCGGCAAGGTCGGCGGCCCCTCGGCTGGCCTGGCCTTCACCCTGGCGCTGATCGACGCCCTGACCCCGGGCGACCTCACCGGCGGCGAGGACGTCGCGGTCACCGGCACGATCGCCAGCGACGGCACGGTCGGGCAGGTGGGCGGCACCGGGCAGAAGGCCGCCGCCGCCCGGGAGAAGGGGATGACGCTGTTTCTCGTCCCCTCGGCCGACTACGAGGAGGCCGTCGAGCACGCGGGCGACGACCTGGAGGTGGTGGCCGTCGACTCGCTCGAGGAGGCCCTGGCGGTGCTGGCCGAGCACGGCGGCAACGTCGACGAGCTCCCCGAGGTCGGCGAGGCCGCGGCGGCGCCCGTCGGCTGAGACGGCCGAGACGGCCTGCCTCTCCGGGCCCGTTCGCCACGCTCGGCGGCGCCCGGATCGACCCTCAGCGCGAGCCGGCGTCGAGTCATACCATGCCCACCATGTCGCCGGAGTCTCCCCACGACGCGACGGGCATCGCCCGCCGGCAGTTCTCGACGGTCCGCAAGGGCTACGACCCGCAGGAGGTCCGGGCGTTCCTCCACGAGGTCTCGGAGCTGGTCGGGCGGCTGCAACGCAGCGAGGCGCACGAGCGGGAGCGGGCCGAGCGGGCCGAGGAGCGGGCCACCCGCGCCGAGCAGCTCGACGAGCACCGGCTGGTCGAGATCCTGGGCGAGGAGACCGCCCGGGTGCTCGACGCGGCCCGGGCGGCGGCGGCCGACATCCGCGCCAAGGCCGAGGAGTCCGCCGCCCGCATGGTGCGCGAGGCGCAGGCGGAAGCCCGCGCCATCGTCGAGCAGGCCGAGGCCGAGGCGACGGCCAAGCGGGCCGAGATCCTGGCCGAGGCCGACGCGCTGCGCCGCGAGGCGGAGGCCGAGGTCGAGCGGCAGCGGGCCGAGGGGCAGGAGATCGTCGACGAGATGCGCCGCACGGCCGAGCAGGAGCGCGACCGCATGATCTCCGAGGGCGAGCTGGCCCGGGCCGAAGCCGAGGCGGCGGCCGAGCAGATCCGGGCCGCCGCCCGCGAGCAGGGCCGGCGGCTGGTCGGCGAGGCCCAGGCGGTGCGCGAGCGGGTGCTCGCCGACCTGGCCCGCCGGCGCCGCATCGCCCGCGAGCAGCTCGAACGCCTGAACGGGGCCCGGGAGCGGCTGCTCGCCGCCTACCAGGTGGTGCGGCGCACGGTCGACGAGGCGACCCACGAGCTGACCATCGCCCTCCCCGAGGCCCGGGCGGCGAGCGAGGAGGCCCGCCGGCGGGTGCACGAGGAGCCCGAGGAGAGCGTCGAGGTCATCGAGGCCGAGCTCTCGGTCGCCCGGATGTCGGGCCAGGCGGCCGACGTCGCCGGGGCCACCGTGCCGGACGAGGAGTTCGACGCCATGCTGCGGGAGCTGGCCGAGGAGGAGGCGGCCCAGGCGGCCGCGTCCCGGTCACGGACCACCCCGGGCGACGGTGCCGGCGAGGACGGGCCGGCGGACGGCGAGCAGGACGCGGGCGGCGAGCACGGCGAGGCGCGCGACAGGGCCGGCGCCGAGGCCGGGGGCGGGTCCGACGCCGGCGGGGCGGCCGCAGGCGGCGCCGAGGCGCCGGGTGGCGCAGCCCCCGCCGGCGACCGCGCTGCCGAGGCCGGTGCCGGGCGCCCCGCCGCCCCGGCGGCGCCCTCGGGGCCGGCGGCCATGACCGACGCCGAGAAGTGGGGCATCCGGTTGCCGCGGCCCCGCAGCGCCGGGCGGCGCCCGCCGGTGGCGCCGGCGCCCACGACCCCGACCCCGGAGCCGGCCGGGTCGCCCGCCGCCCCGAGCCCGACCGGGTCCGCGGCCGGCGACGACGGCGGGGCCGGCGAGGGCGGGGCGGGGGAGGGGCGTGCCGGCCGATCGGTCGACGAGCTGTTCGCCCGTCTCCGCGGCGAGCGCTCGGCCCGGGAGGCCGAGGCCGCGGCCGCCGCGCCCGAGGCGCCCGGGGACGCCGCGGTCGCCGTCGCGGTGCGGGACGAGGACGCCGAGGCACCTGGGGACGACGCCGTCGACGAGGTGCCGCCGACCGCCGCACCCGAGGCGGACCGGGCGGGCACGCCCGCGGCCGGCGTCGACGCGGTGGCGGCCGTCGACGACGAGGCGGCCGAGCCGGACGGCGAGGACGAGCCCGTCGACCCCGCCGCCCGGCTGCTCGGGGCGCGCGACACGGTGCTCGCCGCCGTCGAGCGCGACCTGAACCGCCACCTGAAGCGGGTGTTGGCCGACGAGCAGAACGAGGTCCTCGACCAGCTGCGCCGGGGCGGGGCCGTCGAGTTCGACGACGTGCTGCCGGCGGCCGACGTCCACGCCGACCGCTACGCCGAGGCGGCCAGCCCGCACCTCGTCGCGGCCGCCGCCAAGGGGGCGGCGCTGGTGGGCGGGACCGCGCCGGGCATCGACGCCCTGGCGGCCGAGATGGGGCACGTGCTCGTCGACCAGCTGCGGCACCGCATCGCCGCGACGTTCGAGGAGTGCGACGGCGACCTCGACGAGGTGACCGAGCGGCTGCGGTCCCTGTACCGGGAGTGGAAGGGCAACCAGATCGGCGAGGCCGTCCGCCACTACGCCGTCGCCGCCCACGGTCTCGGGGTCGTCGAGGCGGCGCCGCCCGGTACGCGGCTGCGGTGGCTGGTCGACCCGTCGTGCGAGCACTGCCCGGACTGCGACGACAACCGCCTGGCGGGCGAGGTCGCCCGCGGCAGCGCGTTCCCGACCGGCGACCGTGGCGCGCCGGCGCACCGGGGCTGCCGCTGCCTCGCCGTGCCGGCCGAGCTGGTCGAGGCGGGGTGAGCGGGGGTCGGGTCGTCGCCGCCGGGGCGGTCGCGATCCGTGCCCGGCGGTCCCGGGTGCCGCCGGGCGGTCAGTAGGCTCGGCGCCCATGCGCGCCCCTGACGATCTGCCCCGCCGTCGACGCCGGTCGGGTCGTGGCGCGCGGCGGGGGCGGACCGTGCTCATCGTCGCCGTCGTCGCGGCGTTCGTCCTGCTGACGTCGCTGCGCGGCATCGCCCGCTTCTACACCGACTACCTCTGGTTCGACTCGCTCGACCAGACCGGGGTGTGGCGGGGCGTGCTCGGCGCCAAGGTCGTCCTGGCGCTGCTGTTCATCGCCGTCTTCTTCGCCCTCGCCTGGGCCAACCTGTTCATCGCCGACCGGCTGGCCCCGCCCTACCGGGTCGGCGGGCCCGAGGACGAGCTGCTCGAGCGCTACCACGACCTGGTCTCCGGCCGCACGGGGTGGGTGCGCACGATCGTCGCGCTGGTGCTCGCCCTCATCGCCGGGTCGGGGGTGTCGGCCGAGTGGAACTCGTGGCTCCTGTTCCTCCACGGCGGCGACTTCGGCGTCGAGGACCCCCAGTTCGGCCAGGACGTCGGCTTCTACGTCTTCCGGCTGCCGTTCCTCGGCTTCGTCGTCGACTGGCTGTTCGCCTCGCTGCTGATCGTCCTGATCGTCACGACGGTCGCCCACTACCTCAACGGGGGCATCCGGGTGCAGCCGCCGGG
>DATGPY010000033.1:0-3513 GCA_035304465.1 Acidimicrobiales bacterium
GACCACCACGTTGTGGCGGGACCGGCGCAACGAGTTCAAGCGGGCCTTCGGCGCCCTCGGCGTCCCCACGACGGTCGTGCTCGACCGCGACGGCGCCGTGGCCGCCACCTTCCCCGGCGCCGTCGACCTCACCGGCGAGGAGGTGGCGGCGGCGCTGGCGGAGGCCCGGGGGGACGGGGCGCCGTGACCGCCGGGGTGCTCGCCGCGGCCGCCGTCGAGGCCGCCGACCAGGTCCGGGACGGATCGCTGCTGGTGGCGGCCCCCATCGCCGCCGCGGCCGGGGTCGTGTCGTTCCTGTCGCCGTGCGTCCTGCCGCTCGTCCCCGGCTACCTCTCGTTCGTGACCGGGACGTCGGTGCGCGACCTCGGCGACGACGGCCGGGCCCGGGCCGGGCGGGTGGCCCTCGGCGCGCTCGGGTTCGTGCTCGGCGTCTCGGTCGTCTTCGTGTCGTTCGGCGCCCTGTTCGGCGCACTCGGCCGGGCCCTGCGCGACAACGAGGAGGCGCTGACCCGGGGCTTCGGCGTGGTGACGATCCTGTTCGGCCTCGTGCTGGCAGGCGCGTTCAGCCGGGTCGCCCTCGTCAACCGCGACGTCCGCATCCACCGGGTGCCCCGGGCCGGCCTCCTCGGCGCCCCGCTGCTCGGCGTCGCCTTCGCCCTCGGGTGGACGCCGTGCATCGGGCCGACGCTGGGCGCGGTGCTCGGGCTGGCGGCGTCGAGCGACCAGGCCTCCGCGGCCCGCGGCGCCCTCCTCTCGGTCGCCTACTGCCTGGGCCTCGGCGTGCCCTTCCTGGCCACCGGCCTCGCCTTCGACCGGGCGATGCGGGCGCTGGCCGTCGTGCGGCGCCACGGGCGGGCGGTGACCGCCGCCGGCGGGGTGGCGCTGGTCGCCATCGGGCTGCTCCAGGTCACCGGCGTGTGGACGGCGCTGATGAACGAGCTGCAGACCCGGTTCGGGGGTGCGAGCCTGCCGCTGTGACAGGCGTCCCGGGTGCGGTGCCGGCGGGGCCGCCGCCACTAGACTCCACTCATGGCAGGCTCCACGGGTCCCCTCGCTGGTCCTGACGACACCGCCGGCGGCGGCCCGCCGCTGCGGCCGGACCTGGGCGACGCGAGCGGCGACCTCCCGCCGAAGTTCGCGAAGCAGGGCCTGACCTTCGACGACGTCCTGCTCATGCCGGCCGAGTCGGACGTGCTGCCGTCCGAGGTCTCGACGGCCACCCGGCTCACCCCCCGCATCGAGCTGGCCATCCCGCTCGTGTCGGCGGCGATGGACACGGTCACCGAGTCGCGCACCGCCATCGCCATCGCCCGGGCCGGCGGCATCGGCGTCATCCACCGCAACCTCTCCATCGAGGACCAGGTCGCCGAGGTCGACAAGGTCAAGCGCAACCAGTCGGGGATGATCGTCGACCCGGTGACGCTCCCGGCCGACGCGCTGGTCACCGACGCGCTGGCCGTCATGGAGCGCTACCACATCTCCGGCGTCCCCATCACCGACCACGAGGGGCGGCTGGTCGGGCTGCTGACCAACCGCGACCTGCGCTTCATCGACCAGGTCGACCAGCCGATCGCGAACGTCATGCGCCGCCCGCCGCTGGTCACGGCGCCGCTCGGCACCACGCTGGAGCAGGCCAAGGACATCCTCTGGAAGCACCGCATCGAGAAGCTGCCGATCGTCGACGACCAGGGCTTCCTCAAGGGCCTGATCACCGTCAAGGACATCAAGAAGCAGTCCGAGCACCCGCACTCGACCCAGGACGGGAAGGGGCGGCTGCGGGTGGGCGCCGCCGTCGGCGTCGGGCCCGACGCCCTCGAGCGGGCCGAGCGCCTCGTGGACGCCGGGGTCGACGTGCTGGTCGTCGACACCGCCCACGGCCACAGCCGAGCGGTGATGGACGTGGTCAAGCAGGTGAAGAGCGCCTTCGAGGTCGAGGTCGTCGCCGGCAACGTCGCGACGGCCGAGGCCGTCGACGCCCTGGCCGGGGTGGGCGCCGACGCGGTGAAGATCGGCGTCGGCCCGGGGAGCATCTGCACCACCCGGGTGGTGGCCGGCGTGGGCGTCCCGCAGCTCACCGCCGTCTACGACGGCGCCCAGGCGGCGGCCCGCCACGGCATCACGGTCATCGCCGACGGCGGCATCCAGTACTCGGGCGACATCGCCAAGGCCATCGCCGCCGGCGCCGACGCCGTCATGATCGGCAGCCTGTTCGCCGGCACCGACGAGTCGCCCGGTGAGGTCGTGCTGCACCAGGGCGAGCGGTTCAAGGAGTACCGGGGCATGGGGTCGATGGGGGCGATGAAGGCCCGCTCCTACTCCAAGGACCGCTACTTCCAGGGCGACGTCCTCGACACCGACAAGCTGGTGCCCGAGGGCATCGAGGGCCGGGTCGCCTACAAGGGCCCGATGTCCAACGTCATCCACCAGCTCGTCGGCGGCCTGCGGGCGGCGATGGGCTACTGCGGCGCCGCCACGATCGCCGACATGCACGCGCACGCCCGGTTCGTGCGCATCACCAGCGCCGGGCTGCGCGAGTCGCACCCGCACGACATCACGATCACCAAGGAAGCGCCCAACTACCGCACCTGGTGAGCCACGGCGCCGCCGGCGCGGCGGGGTGGTCAGTCGTGCTGCAGGCTGCCCCGTCCGAGGGTGCCGGTGGCGATGCCCAGCAGCTGGCGCAACAGCGCGGCGGTCGCGCCCCACACGGTGTCGCCCACCAGCTCGAAGAAGAAGATGGGCCGGCGCGACCCGTCGGGGAACGTCCAGATCTCCTCGCGGTAGATCGCCGGGTCGAGCAGCTCGGCCAGCGGCACGTGCAGCACCGCCTCGACCTCGTCCGGGCTGGGGACGGTGTCGGGTCGCCCCAGCAGGGCGCCGACGAACGGGACGATGAACGAGTCGCTCGACACCGTCGAGAGGTGGTCGAGCTCGCCGATGAGCTCGACCGACGCCGGGTCGAGGCCGATCTCCTCCTGCGCCTCCCGGCGGGCGCCGTCCTCGGGCGCCTCGCCCGGCTCGACCCGGCCGCCGGGGAAGCTGACCTCGCCCTGGTGGGTTCGCAGGCCCCAGGTCCGCCGGGTGAGCACGACGGTGGCCCCGTCGCCGTCGGTGTCGTAGAGCGGGACGAGCACGGCGGAGGGCCGGCGGGCGGGCCGGTCACCGTCGGCGACCTCGACCGGCGAGGGGCGGGCGGGGCCCAGCGCGGCCAGCGCCCGCCGCAGCCCGTCGACCGTCGGCCGGCGCCGCTCGGGCGGCAGCCCGGCCCACGGCGGCGGGCCACCGGCGCGGGCGTTGCGGGGGCGGGGGATGCGCTGGTCGCCGCCCCGGCCCCGGGGCACGGGCACCGGCGGCGGCACGGGGCGCTCGCCCGGGGCCGGCCAGTCGTCCCAGCGCGTCGCCGCGCCGGGGCGCAGGGCCGCGGCGTCGGGCCACTCCGCCCGGCGGTCAGCCATCCTGGCCGGCGCTCGCCTGCGCCGATCTGGCCACGAGCTCCTCGAGCAGCTCGCGCAG
>DATGPY010000034.1:0-5699 GCA_035304465.1 Acidimicrobiales bacterium
GACCCCGCCGGGAACCGGTCGACCATCTCGAGCAGCACCTTCGGCGGCACCCGCCGGATCATCCGCTGGTCCGGCGTGCCCCAGTCGAGGTAGACGCCGTCGACGTCGGTGGCCATGACGAAGGCGTCGGCCCGCACGCCGGTGGCGAGGAGCCCGCTCGCCAGGTCCTTGTCGATGACCGCCTCGACGCCGACGAGCTGACGCCCGGGCCGGTACATCGTCGGGATGCCGCCGCCACCGGCGCAGATCACGACGCAGCCCCGATCGAGCAGCCAGTCGATCTGGCGCAGCTCGAAGATGTGCTTCGGTGCCGGTGACGGGACGACCCGGCGGAAGCCGTCGCCGTCCGGCTTGAAGGTCCAGCCCCGCTCGCGGGCGAGCGCGTCGGCGGACTCCCGGTCGTAGACGGGGCCGATCGGCTTCGTCGGGTCGTCGAAGGCCGGGTCGTCGTCGTCGACCTGGATCATCGTGAGCAGGGTGGCGAGCGGCTTCTCCTTCGGCAGCCGGTTCCCCAGCTCCTGCTCGACGAGGTAGCCGATCATGCCCTGCGTCTCGGCGCCGAGGACGTCGAGCGGGTAGGCGGGCACCTTGTCGTAGGCGGCCGCCTGCTCGGCGAGCAGCCCGACCTGCGGGCCGTTGCCGTGGGAGACGACGAGCTCGTGGGCCATCGCCACGGGCGCCAGCGCCTCGCAGGCCACCCGCACGTTGGCGCGCTGGTTCTCGCTGGTGAGCGCCTCGCCCCGGCGCAGCAGGGCGTTGCCGCCGAGCGCGACGACGACCCTCATCGCTGCTCGTCCTCCGCGGCGGGCGGTCGGCGGGGGCTCGCGGACCTCCGTTGTCGGTGCACGCCCGGTCGGTACCACCCGGCCCCCGGCCGGATACGTGATCCTGGCGACATCCTGGCTACGGCGCCCGAGGCAGGGGGTACCAACCCGACGTCCCCCCACCGGACAGGCATCACGAAGGGAGTGCCCCATGGCGAGCGATCACGCGTCAGGGCGCACGATCGACGAGACCGTGCCGGACACGGAGGCCGCCGACGACTCCACGACGGGCGGCCCCGGCGGCGAGGTCACGGTGCGGCGCTGGCGGTTCCCCAGCGCGTTCACCGTGCTGTTCGTCGTCACCGTCGCCGTCTGGGTCCTGTCGTTCGTCGTCCCGTCGGGCGAGTACGTGCTCGACCCCGAGACCGGGCAGCCGCTGCCCGGCACCTACGAGCAGATCGACCTCGACCTGTCGTTCAACGACCGCCTCTACGACCTGTTCATGGCGCCGGTGAACGGCCTCTACGGCGTCGAGTCGAGCGAGACCGGCGTCATCGGCCCCTACGAGTCGGGCGAGCTGTTCGGCGCCGCCGGCGTCTTCCTGTTCGTCCTGGCCATCGGCGTCTTCATCACCATGACGATGCGCTCCGGGGCGATCGACGCCGGCATCGCCCGGGTCGGCCACCGGTTCGGCGGCCGCGGGCTGCCCCTGATCATCATGCTGATGTTCCTGTTCTCGCTCGGGGGCACGACCGAGGGCATGGCCGAGGAGACCCTCGGCTTCTACGGCCTCGTCGTCCCGCTGATGCTGACCCTCGGCTACGACCGGCTGGTCGCCGCCGCGGTCATCATCGTCGGGGCGGGCATCGGCACCCTCGCCTCGACGATCAACCCGTTCGCCACCGGCGTCGCGTCGGGCGTCGCCGAGATCGGCATCGGCGACGGGATCACCCTGCGGCTGGTGATGTACGTCGTCCTGACCGCCATCGCCATCGCCTACGTGTGCCGCTACGCCCAGCGGGTGCAGGCGGACCCGGCGGCGTCGCTGGTCGGGTCGGGGGCGGCCGCGGACGACACCACGGCCGTCGCGGCGGGCCGGGCGGCGACGGGCGGCGGCGACGGCGACCTGGCCGCCGCGGCCACGCTGTCGGCCCGGCACAAGGCGGTGCTGTGGCTGATGGCCGCCACCTTCGCCTTCATGATCTTCGCGATCGTGCCCTGGGCCCAGATCATCGACGGGCCGGACGCCGAGTCGTACCGCTGGCAGCTCGACTGGTACTTCCCCGAGCTGGCCGCCCTGTTCTTCGTCATGGCGATCGTCATCGGCCTCGTCGCGGGCATGGGCGAGAAGAAGCTGACCGACACGGTCGTCACGGGCGCCGGCGACTTCATCGGCGCCGGGCTCATCATCATCCTGGCCCGGGGCGTCACGGCCATCATGAACAACTCCGGGATCACCGACACCGTGCTCCACAGCATGGAGACCGCCGTGGAAGACACGTCGTCCGCCGTGTTCGGCGGCCTGCTGTTCGTGCTCAACATCCCGCTGGCGTTCCTCGTGCCGTCGAGCTCGGGGCACGCGACGCTGGCCATGCCGATCCTCGCCCCGCTGGGCGACTTCGCCGACGTCGACCGGTCGCTGGTGGTCACGGCGTACCAGTCGGCGTCCGGCTGGATGAACCTGTTCACCCCGACCTCCGCGGTCGTCATGGGCGGCTTGGCGCTGGCCGGCGTCGGCTACGACCGCTACCTGCGGTTCCTGGCGCCGCTGCTCGGCGTCCTGTTCGTGGTGATCACCGCCTTCCTCGCCGTCGCGGCCGCCGTCGGCTGGAGCTGACCGCCCGGACGGGCACCGGTGGCCACGGGTACGGTGCGACCCGTGGCCACCGCTCCCGCGACCGAGGTCGAGGTGGGTGGGCGCACGGTACGCATCACCAACCCCGACCGGGCCTACTTCCCCGGCCTCGGCGTGACGAAGCTCGACCTCGTCCGCTACTACCTGGCGGTCGGCCCCGGCATCGTGCGGGCGCTGCGCGAGCGGCCGTGCATGCTCCACCGGTTCCCCACCGGGGTCGAGGGCGAGAAGGTCCACCAGAAGCGCCTCCCCCGGGGCGCGCCGCCGTGGGTCGAGACCGTCCGGCTGCGCTTCCCCCGCTACGGCCAGCACGCCGACGAGCTGTGCGTCACCGAGCTGGCCCAGGTGATCTGGGCGGTGCAGATGTCGACGGTCGAGTTCCACCCCTGGAACTCCCGCCGGGGCCACGTCGAGCAGCCCGACGAGTGGCGCATCGACCTCGACCCGATGCCCGCGTGCCCGCCGGCCACGGTCCGGCGCGTGGCCCACGTCGTGCGCGAGGTGCTCGACGAGCTGGGAGCCGTCGGCTGGCCCAAGACCTCCGGCGGGCGGGGCCTCCACGTGTACGTCCGCATCGTGCCGGCGCACGGCTTCGCCGACGTCCGCCGGGCGGCCCTCGCGTTCGCGCGCGAGGTCGAGCGCCGGGCGCCGGGCCTCGCCACCACCGCGTGGTGGCGCAAGGACCGGGACCCCACCGCGGTGTTCGTCGACTACAACCAGAACGCCCGCGACCACACGATGGCCGCCGCCTACTCGGTGCGGGGCGTGCCCGAGGCGACGGTCTCGACGCCGATCACCTGGGACGAGGTCGACGACGTCGAGCCGGGCGACTGCACCGTCCGCACCGTGCCCGACCGGTTCGCCACCCTCGGCGACCTGCACGCCGGCATGGACGACGCGCCGTTCGCCATCGACGAGCTGCTGGCCTGGGCCGAGCGCGACGAGCGCAGCGGGGCCGACGACCCCGGACGCGCCGGCGGCGGCTGAGCGACCGGGCGCATCGGGCCCGCCCCCCGCCGGGTCCGGTGGCGGTCGGTCAGCGCCGGCCGGTGACCCGCTCCCCGTCGTCGCCCTCGGCGGGCGCTGCGGGGCGAGGGACGCCGGCGGCGGCATAGGCGTCGGCCTCGTCCAGCGTCTCGTGCTCGAGCAGCGCGGCGGCGAGGCGTTCGAGCTTGTCGCGGTGCTGCTGCAGCAGCTCCACGGCCTGCTGACGGCACTCCTCGATCAGGGTCCGCACCGCGTCGTCGACGGCGGCGAGCGTCTGGTCGGAGACGCCGAACAGGCGGGGGTCGCCCTCCTGGGGCAGCACCGACACCGGCCCGATCCGCTCGGACATGCCCCACCGCCCGACCATCGAGCGGGCCAGGCGGGTGGCGTTCTCCAGGTCGTTCTCCGAACCCGTCGTGACGTCGCCGTAGACGAGCTGCTCGGCCGCCAGGCCGCCGAGGGCGCCGATGATGCGGCCCCGCAGGTAGCGCTGGTCGTAGCCGTAGCGGTCGCGCTCGGGCGTCGCCAGGGTGACGCCGAGGGCCCGGCCCCGGGGGATGATCGACACCTTCCGCACCGGGTCCGCGCCCGGCTGGACCATGCCGAGGATGGCGTGGCCGGCCTCGTGGTACGCCGTGCGGCGCCGCTCCTCCTCGGGGATGACGACGTCGCGGGCCGCGCCGAGCTGCACCTTCTCCAGCGCGTCGAACAGGTGGCGCCGGTCGACCGTCTCGGCGCCGTCCCGGGCCGCGGCCAGCGCCGCCTCGTTGACGAGGTTGGCGAGGTCGGCGCCGGTCATGCCCGGGGTTGCGGCGGGGAGGTCGTCGAGGGCGGACGGGTCCGCGAGCGGCACCTTCCGGGTGTGCACCTTGAGGATGGCCAGCCGCCCGGCCTGATCGGGCACGTTGACGACGACGGTGCGGTCGAAGCGGCCCGGGCGCAGGAGCGCGGGGTCGAGGATGTCGGGCCGGTTGGTGGCGGCCAGCACGACGACGCCCTCGGCGCCCGAGAAGCCGTCCATCTCGGTGAGGATCTGGTTGAGCGTCTGCTCACGCTCGTCGTGGCCGCCGATCGTGGCCCCGCTGCGGGCCCGGCCGATCGTGTCGATCTCGTCGATGAACACGATCGAGGGGGCGACCTTGCGGGCCTCGGCGAACAGCTCGCGCACCCGCTGGGCGCCGACGCCCACGATCATCTCGATGAACTCCGAGGCGCTGCCCGAGAAGAACGGGACGCCGGCCTCGCCCGCGGTCGCCCGGGCGAGCAGGGTCTTGCCGGTGCCAGGCGGGCCGGCCAGCAGGATGCCCTTGGGGGCGCGGGCCCCGAGCCTCCGGTACTTGTCCGGGTTGCGCAGGTAGTCGACGACGTCCTGGATCTCGGCCTTGACCTCGTCGATGCCGGCGACGTCGTCGAAGGTGACCCGCACCGACTCGGGGTCGACCGGCTTGCGCTTCCCGCCCCCCAGCAGCCCGCCCAGGCCGCCCATGCCCTCGAGCGCCGCCCGCTGCCGGCGGAACAGCCACCAGTAGAAGGCGATGATGAGCAGCCAGGGGGCGAAGGAGATGAGCAGGTTCCAGAACAGCCCCCGCTCCTCCTCGACCGGCTCGGCCCGCACCGTCGCGCCCTGGCGCTCGAGCTCGGCGAGCAGGTCGTCCTGGGCGAAGGCCGGCCGGTAGGTGACGAACTCGTCGTAGGTGTCGCCGGTGGGCTCGCCCTCGTCGTCGAGGCGGCGCGCCGGCTCGTCGAGGACGCCCTCGATGCGGTCGCCCTTCGAGAACACCTCGGCGACGTTGCCCTCCTCGACCTGGGCGGTGAACTCGGAGTACGAGATCGTGGGCGGACCGCCCATGCGGTCCTGCCAGGACACCACGGCGAACATCACCAGGTAGACGGCGCCGAAGCCGGCGACCAGCCTGACCCACCGCGGCCACCCCCGGTCGCCGTCGCCGCCACCCGGCACGCCCTCGCTCCGCCAGGGCCGCTTCGACTGGTCGCGGGGCGGCCGGGGTGCGGGGGGCGGCGGGGGTGGCGGCAGGTCCGACCGGCGGCGCCGCCGTCGTGCGGGCTCCGGTGTCTCGGTCACGGCTCAATCA
>DATGPY010000035.1:0-2113 GCA_035304465.1 Acidimicrobiales bacterium
CCCAGGCCTGCACCGGCAGCCTCGGCCCCACCTGCGACGAGCGCACCCGGGAGGGGCGCACGCTGCTCGGGGCCGAGCAGGAGGCCTGGCTGGCCCGCAGCTTCGCCACCTCCCGCGCCACCTGGGACGTCATCGCCAACCAGGTCGTCATGACGTCGATGCCCTTCGGCGGCTCGCTCTACAACCCCGACCAGTGGGACGGCTACCCCCACGCCCGGCGGCGGCTGCTCCAGCTGCTCGACGTGGGCGGGGTCGTCAACCCGGTCGTCGTCACCGGCGACGTCCACGCCGCCGGCGTCGGCGACCTCGTCGACGAGCTGCCCGACGGCTCGCCCTCGACCGGGGCCCGGGGCGTCGAGCTGGTCGGCGGGTCGATCAGCTCGACCTTCCCCGCCGGGCTGGAGGAGGTGGCCGAGCAGCTCATCCGCCAGCTGCCCCACGTGCACTTCGCGGACACCCGGCGGCGGGGCTACATGGTCGCCGAGGCCAGCGGGACGGAGCTGGTGGCCCGCTACCAGGTGGCCGAGTCGACGCTCGTGCCCGACTCGCCGGTCACCACGGCCGGCACGTGGACGGTCGTCGCCGGCGAGCCCGGTGTCCAGGTCTGAGGGCCGGGCCCGCCGCGCCCGCTCGGCCCCCCGCCGGCGGCCAGGAGCAGGGCGCGCGCCGTCGCCGGGCCGGCGGCGCGGCCCTCGCGGAACAGCTCGTCGAACGAGCCCCGGGCCAGCGCCGCCCGGCTCCGCGCCCGGAGGTCGTCGATGTCCTGCTGCTCGGAGGGCGACGCCGCCACGCCGGCGTCGGCCAGCTGGCGATCGACCGCGCCGAGCAGGCGGGCGACGTCCTCCCAGCGGGCCTGCTGCGCGGCGACGAGCGCCCCGCCCAGGAGCGCGAAGGCCGCGTCCCGCGGGAAGTCCCGGGCCAGGGCCAGGTCGAGGGCCCGGACCAGCAGCTCGACGGCAGGGCCGGGCGCGCCGCGGCGAGCGGTGACCCGCCCCAGCTCGGCGAGCACGGTCGTGAGGTAGGCGGCGTCGGCCTCGCTCGGGTCCTCGCCCGCCCAGTCCAGGAGCCGGCGCAGGTGCGCCTCGGCGGTGTCGAGGTCGCCGGCCCGGCGGGCGGCGAAGGCGAGCGCCATCGCCGCCTGGATGCGGGTGGAGCGCACCCCCTGCTCGTCGGCCAGCCGCAGCGCGCGGCGGGCGACCTCCCGCGCCCGGTCGAGCTCGCCGCGCTCGACGTCGATCCACGCCGACCACCCCAGGCTGGTGGCCACCTCGGTCCAGAGGCCGAGGCGCTCGGCCGCTCGGCGCCCCTCGTCGAGGACCCGGGCGGCCTCGTCGAGGTCGCCGGCCAGCTCGGCCGCCGCGGCCCGCAGGGTGGCCACGACGGCCCGGCCCCAGCCGTCCCCCGCCGCGGCGAACAGCCGGTCGGCCCGGCGGATGGCCGAGGTCATGGCCTCGACGTCGGCGCGTGCGTGCGCGAGAGCGGCCAGCCCGGCCAGGGCCACCGCCTCGCCCCAGCCGTCCCCGGCCGCGGCGCACCGCGCCCGCGCGTCGGCCAGCAGCGAGCCGGCGTCCTCGACCTCGCCGTCGTGGAGGCCGGTGTACGCGAGCACGGCCAGGGCCCGGCCGGCGGCCGCGGCGTCGCCGAGGGCGGGGACCGCCGCCAGCGCCGCGGCCCGGTGCGTCCCCGCCGCCGGATCGCCGCGCAGGGCGGCGACGACCGCCCGCCACACGCGCGACCACGCCGCGGCCGGCGACACCGCTCCGCCCTCGTCGCCCAGCGCCAGGGACCGGTCGAGGGCCCGGGCGGCCTCCGCGAGCCGGCCCCGGAGCGCCCAGTACCAGCCGAGGGCGGCGGCCAACCGCTGGGCGGCGTCGGCCCGGCCGGCGTCGACCGCGGTGTCCAGGGCGGCGCGCAGGTTGGCGCCCTCGGCGTCGAGCCGGCCGAGCCACAGCTCCTGGTCGGCGCCGTGCAGCCCCGCCGCCGCCCGCTCGGCCTGCGCCAGGTGGAAATCCAGGTGGCGGCCGCGGACCTCGGCGGCCTCGCCGGCCTCGGCCAGTCGCTCGGCCGCGTAGGCCGCCACCGACTCCAGCAGGTGGTACCGGGTCCCCGCCGG
>DATGPY010000036.1:0-7429 GCA_035304465.1 Acidimicrobiales bacterium
GATCACGGGCCTCGACAAGGCCCTGCCCCTCCTGCCCGACGTCGACGCGGCCGTGGCCGGAGCGTGAGGCATGGCGGTCGTCGAGCTGGAGATCCCGGCCCGGCCCGCCTACCTGTCGCTCGTCCGCCTCGTCGTCGACGCGGCCATCGGCTCACTGGCCCCCGGCATGAGCCCGGCCCGCCTCGACGACCTCAAGATCGCGGTCTCCGAAGCCTGCTCGAACGCCATCGAGGCGCACGAGGCGACCGTCGCCGAGGACCCGGTCGTGGTGCGCTGCATGGTCGAGGACGAGCAGGTCACCGTCCAGGTCGTCGACCAGGGCCGCGGCTTCGACCCCGATCGGATCGAGGCCCTGCCGGCGGCCACCGACCCGCGCCGGTTGCGTCACGAGAGCGGGCTCGGCATCCCGCTCATGCGCACGCTGGCCGACGAGGTCGCCTTCACCCCGGCCGACAACGGCACGACCGTCACCCTGGTCGTCTACCGCCCCTCCACCACGGGGTGAGGGCGGGGCGCCGGCCCCGGCGTCAGGGCCCCGCGCTGGTGTCGATCTCGCACTCCTCGGCCAGGAACGTGCTGACGTTCTCGTTGGCCTCCTGCGTCTCCTCGGCGATCTCCTGGGCCCGCGCGACGTCCTCCTCGCTCGCCGGGTCCAGCGTGTTGGTCTCGCGCAGGGCGTCGATCAGCTGCTGGTAGTCGTCGGCGATGTCGTCGGGCGGCTCCAGGGCGTCGAGCTCGTCGAGGACGACCTCCGGATCCGCGTCGACGTCCTCGGCGTAGCGCTCCTCGAGGTCCTGGAAGTCGCCGCAGAACTCCTCGGCGCTGCCGCCGGCGGACTCGTCGGGGCCCCCGCTGTCGCTGTCGCTGCAGGCGGCGCCCAGCGCGAGCGCGAGCACGGGGAGGGCGAGGAATGAGGGTCGCATGGATGTTCCTTCTCGATCGGGGGTCCCGTGGCGCCCTGCTCGGACCTGCCCCCACGAAACCAGCGCTGGCGCGCCGTCAAGCACCCTACCCACCACCGGCACCGCCCCACACCGGGCACCACGGCGGCGGGGTCCCGGCTCAGCCGTCGATGCCGCAGACCTGGACGAGGTAGGCGGCCACGACCTCGCCGGAGACGGCCCACGCGTCCAGCTCCTCGGCGGGGATGTCCTCGAGCGGGTTCTCGGAGGTGCTCTCCCCCATCCGGGCCAGCACCGTGTGGAGCGTCGTCCACTCCTCGGCGATCTCCTCGGGCGGCGTGATGGCCGCCATCCGGGCGGCGTAGGCGGAATCGCTCGCCTGCAGCTCCTCGTTCTCCGCCGCCTCCGAGTCGAGGGCCTGCACCTCGGCGCAGAACTGCTCGCTCCCCTCGCCGGTGAAGTCGCGGTCGACGCCCAGCGCGTCGGCCAGGTCGCTCCCGTCCCCGTCGTCGCCGCCGGCGCCCTCGTCCGGCGCCTCGTCGCCCGATCCCTCGTCGGCCGCGGCCTCCTCGGCGGCCGCGTCGTCGGACGGCCCGGCGTCCTCGTCGTCGCCGCCGCACGCCGCGAGGGCGCCGACGAGCAGCACGGCGAGCAGGAGAAGGAGATGACGGCGGATCATGGTGCGCTCCCCCCAGCAGTGGGCCCGGACGACTGCCCTTCCCGGCGCAGAACTTACAGCAGGCCGGTGCGACGCGCCGCGGTTGTCCGGGACCCCTGTGTGGTAGGCCCCGATCGGCGCGGAACCGCGAGGTAGCATCCGCTCCTCATGGCGCCCCGACTCCCTTCTCGTGTGGCGCGTGTGGCGGCTTCAGCAGTGCCCGACGGCGGCGGGCCGGCGCAGCTCGGCATCGTGGCTCCTGGCACGGGCGGCGCACGCGCGGTCATCGGTGCGGTCGTCGACCGCTGGTGCGACCGGGACGTGCCGGTCGTCCGGCTCTCCGGCCGGCGGCTCGAGGCCGGGCAGGACTTCGGCGCCCTGGTCGACGCGGTGCCCGGGCTCGTCGACGAGCCGGACGAGCGGGCCTGGCGCACCGGCCTGCTCGACCACCTGGCGGACACCGGCGCCGCACTCGTGGTCGACGACGCCCAGTGGCTCGACCGGGCGTCGCTGCGGGTGCTGGTGGGGGTGGCCGAGCGGGCGGCCGAGCGGGAGATCGGGCTGACGGTCGCCCACCGCCCGACGCCGGGGGACGGAGAGATCGCCGCGCTGGACGCCGTGCTCGGCCGGAGCCAGCTGCTGGCCGCGCTCGGCCCGCTCGACGAGCGCGAGGTCGCGGAGATGTCCGCCATCCTGCTCGACGCGCCGGTCGACGACCGGCTGGTCGAGGCGGTCCACGACCACAGCGGCGGGATGGCCGAGCTGGTCGAGCTGGTGCTCAGCGCCTGGGCCGACGCGGGCGTGATCAGCGGGGGCCGGCTGACGGGCCCCGTGCCGCCGCCCAGCCCGGCGCTGGTGGCGGCGCTGCGGGCCCGCATCGACGAGCTCGAGCCCGACGCCCGTGTGGTGCTCGAGGCGCTCAGCGCCGGGGCGGACCTCGACGACCACCTGCTCAGCGCCACGACCGGCATCGCCCCCGACCAGCTGGGCGGCGCCATCGACGAGCTGCGGGCCGCCGGCCTCGTGGCCCCCGACACCGGCGAGGTCATCCCGGTCGTGGCCGCGGCCAGCGACGAGCTGACGCCGCTGGCCGACCGGCGCCGCTTCCACTCGCGCCTGGCCGAGGCGCTGGCCGAGCGGGGCGCACCGGCCGCCCGCACGGGCGAGCACCTCGCCGCCGCGGGGGCGCAGGGCGCCGAGGCCGCGGCGGCCTTCGTCGCCGCCGGGGACGAGACGCTGGCCGAGGCCCCGGAGCTGGCGGCCGAGTGGTACGACCGGGCCGTCGCGGCGGGCACGCCCGCCGCCCAGGTGGCCGCCCGCCGGGCCGAGGCGGCCGCCCTCACCGGCGACGCCGTGGGCGCGCTGCGGCTCGCCGACCGGGTCGTCGCCGAGCCGGGCCACCCCGAGCGCGCCCGGGCCCTCGCGGTCGTGGCCGCGCTGCTGCCGGCCCGAGGCTTCTGGCGCCGGGCCGCACGGGTCTACGACGAGCTCGACGCGCTGTCGTCCTCCGGCGCCGCCGGCGACGACCGCAACGCGGCGGCCTGGCCGCTGCTCGCCGCCGTCGGCGCACTGGTGACCGGCGAGCACCGCCCCGGGCCCGCGACCCGCGGCGCCGGCGCCACCGTCCCGGGGGGGGCCGGCGAGGCGGGGACCGCGGGCGGTCGGCCGGACAGCGGCGGCACCGAGACCGGCGGAGGCGACGGCGGCCCGCCCCCCTCGGCCGCTCGGGCCGGCGCCGGCGCAGGCGGAGGCGTCGCCGGGCTGGAGGTCGCCTCGCTGCGCCTCACGTGCGCGGGCCTGGCGGCCACCGTGACGGCCGACGGCGTGCAGGCCCTGCCGGCGTTCCTCGAAGCGGCCGAGCTGCTGGAGTCGGCCCACACGACCCTGGTGCTGCCCACCTCGCCGCACGCCATCGGCGCCACCGTCGGGTTGGCCCTCAACGAGCTGTCGACGGCCGAGCACCTGCTGACCCGGGCGCGCGACCACGGCATCGGCGGCCCCTCGCTGGACCAGCACCACCGCCTGGCGCTCGGGTGGGTGGCCGTCCGGAGCGGCAGGTGGGCAGCGGCCCAGGCGGCGCTGGACGAGGCGGCCGAGGCGACGCTCGCCCCCCGCGAGGTGCTCATCGCCACCGCCATCGACGCCGGCCTGGCCCGCCGGTCGGGCGACCTGACCCGCCTGCGCGAGGCGTGGAACCGGGCCGAGGGCGTGCTGCTGCGCCACCCCGCCGACCTGCTGACCCTCGACGTCGTGGGCGAGCTCACGATCACCGCCGCCCGCCTGGGCCTGTGGGAGCGGGTCGCGCCCAAGGCCCGCGAGCTGGGCGACGTCGTGCGCTCGCTCGGCGAGCCGCCGCTGTGGCTGCTCCCGCTGCGGTGGATCGGCCTGCAGGTGGCCCTGGCCACCGACGACCACAAGGCGGTCCGGCGCCGGGCGAAGGAGGTGGCCCAGGTCACACCGGTCCACCCCCGGCTGGCGGCGCTGGCCGACGCCGCCCAGACATGGGTGGCGATCCTCGACGGCACCGCCGAGCCCGACGCCGTCCGGTCCGCGGCCACGGGGCTGGCGAACCTGGGGCTGCTGTGGGAGGCGTCGCGGCTGACCGGCCAGGCGGCCATCCGCTCGTCCGACCCGGCGGTCACCCGCCAGCTGCTGGAGCAGGCCCGCGACCTGAAGGCGGCGCTGCCCTCCTCCGACCCCGGCGAGACCACGTCGGCCACCAGCGTGCTGTCCGAGCGCGAGCAGATGGTGGCGCAGTACATCGTCGACGGGCTGACCCACAAGGAGATCGGGGCCCAGCTCTACATCTCGCCCAAGACGGTCGAGCACCACGTGGCGAAGATCCGCCAGAAGCTCGGGGCGTCGACCCGGGCGGAGATGCTGGCGGCGCTGCGGACCCAGCTGGCCAGCTGACCCGCCCGAACCTGCCACTCTGCGGATCGACTCGGACACGGACAGTTGTGGCTTGGCAGCCCCGCCGTTACGGGTGTAACGTGAGCGCAACCTCGAATCGGACGTGGCCGGAGGTTGCTGGGGAGCACCGAACAGCCCGTGTCCTCAGGTGCGCTGGTCCGGTGGTCGGTCCCGTCCGCCCGCCTCGACCGCCGGGCCGGCGCACCTGGGAGCACGGGCGTCAGGTCGCCCGGGCCCCTGACGGACCCGGCTAGCCCTCGACCTCTCGGCGGCCCTCCAGCGCCCGCCCCAGCGTCAGCTCGTCGGCGTACTCGAGGTCGCCGCCCACCGGCAGGCCGCTCGCGATCCTGGTGACGCGCACGCCGAGCGGCTTGAGCAACCGACCGAGGTACATCGCCGTCGCCTCGCCCTCGAGGTTTGGGTTGGTGCACAGGATGATCTCGGTGACGCCCTCCCGCTCGATGCGCTCGAGCAGCTCCCGGACCCGCAGCTGGTCGGGGCCCACGCCCTCGATCGGGCTGATCGCCCCCTGCAGCACGTGGTAGCGGCCGTGGAACTCGCCGGTCTTCTCGACCGCCACGAGGTCGCGGGGCTCCTCGACGACGCAGACCAGGCCGGCGTCCCGGCGGGGGTCGGCGCAGATGCCGCACTGCTCGCCCTCGGCGATGTTGAAGCAGGTGCGGCAGAAGGACACCTTGTCCTTGACCTCGGCGATGGCCCGGGCCAGGCGCAGGGCGTCCTGCTTGTCGACCTTCAGCAGGTGGAAGGCGATGCGCTGGGCCGACTTGGGCCCGATGCCCGGGAGGCGGCCCAGCTCGTCGATCAGGTCCTGGACGGGACCGGCATAGACGGCCACGTGCGCCTAGCGTCCGCTCTCGCCGGGGCGACCGAGGCCGCCCAACCCGCCGAGCATCTGGCCGAGGCCGGACAGGTCGAGGTTGCCGAACACCCCCAGTGCCTCACGCTGCAGCTCGGTGACCTTGGCCGTCGCGTCGTGGAGCGCGGCGAGGACGAGGTCCTGGAGCATCTCGACGTCGTCGGGGTCGACGACCTCGGGAGAGATGGTCACGCCGACGACCTCGCCGTTGCCGGTCATCCGGACGGTGACGACGCCGCCGCCGGCGGTGCCCTCGACCTCCCGGTTCACGATCTCGGCCTGGGCGGACACCGCCTCCTGGGCGGAGGCGAGCAGCCCGCCGAGGTCGCCGAGGCCGGGGAGGCCCCCGGCCGGGGGCACGGGCCCGCCGACCACCTCGGGCGTCTCGGGCGTGTCGGGTGTCTCGTCGGTCACGGCTCCTCCTCGAGAGCGATCACCTCGCCGCCGCCGAACTCCTCCAGCACGATGTCGACGCCGGAGGTGGGGACGTCGTCGGCGTCCTGCAGCTCGCTCGGGTCGATGTCCTCGTCGCCGTCGTCGGGCCCCGGGCCGGCCGGCGGGGCGAACGGGTCGGCACCGGCGGCCGCGCCCCCGCCCGACCGGCCGGCGTCGGCCTCGACGACGAGGGCCACCCGCACCGGGCGGCCGAAGTGGCCCGTCAGGGCCTCCTCGACGGCGTGGCGGAAGCCGTCGCAGGCCTTGAGGTGCCACTCGTTGGGGACGGCGAAGCGGGCGACGCCGCCGGCGGGGTCGATCCAGCGTCCGCCCCGCCACTTGCTGCGGATCCGCAGCGGGAGGCCGGCGAGCACACCGCCGGCCCAGGCCGCCTCGATCTCGTCGCGGGTGGGCGGCGAGGGGGCGTCGCCGCCGGCGTCGGGCCCCGGGGTGGCGACCGGCGTGCCGGGTCCGTCGGCCGGCGCGTCGGTGGCGACGGCGGCGCTCGCCGGCCGGTCGGCCGGGTCGCCGGCGGCACCGGTCGCGCCCCCGGCGTCGGCCGGGCCGGCGGTGGTGGCGGCGGCTGGCGACCCGGTGGTCGCCCCGCCCCCGCGCGCCGCGCCCCGCCGCCCTCGGGCGATCGCCCCGAGCGTCGGGCGGCCGCCGCCGGTCGCCGCCGGCGCCGGCGGGTCGCCGCCGGCCGAGCGGGCGGCACGGGCGCTCGACAGCGCGTCGCGGGCCGCGGCGGCCCCGCCCCCGCCCGGGCGCCCGCCGGCGCTGCGACCGGACCGGGCGGACGGCGTCGCCGGTTCGCCCGCACCCGCCGCCGCCACCCCGGGCCCCGCCGCGGGGGCCGTCCGTGCGGCCGGGGTGGCACCGGGACCGGTGTCGCCGCCCGGCGCCGGGGGCGGCGCGGCACCGCCGGCCAGGGCGCGCTCCAGGCGGTCGACCCGCTCCAGCAGGGCGTCGAGGCTGCGGTCGGCGGACGGCTGGGTGAGGCGGACCAGCGCCACCTCCAGCACGATCCGGGGGTCGGGCTTGCGTGCGAGCTCGGTGAGCGCCTCGCCCAGGACCTCCAGGGCCCGGGTGAGGCCGGGCGCCCCGAGGGCCTCGCCGACCCGCTCCGCCCGATTCCGCGCGGCGGGCGGGAGGTGGCGGTCTGCGGCACCCATGACCGCCAGGAAGGCGTCGCGCAGTGCCGAGACGAGGTTCTCGCCCAGCGTCCGGGGGTCGCGGCCCGAGGCCAGCGCGTCGGCGACCGCCACCAGCACGGCGCCGGGGTCGCGGGCGCACAGCGCGTCGAGGACGGCGTCGACCGGCTGGACCTCGTCGACGACGTCGCCGAGGGCGGCCACCTGGTCGAGGGCGGATAGCGTGTCGCGGGCCGAGCCGCCGCCGCTGCGGACGACGTGCTCGACCGCCCGCTCGACCGTCGCCTCGTCGAGGTCGAGCCCGGCGTCGGCGATGACGTGCCGCACGTGGTCGGCCAGCACGTCCGGCGGTAGCAGCCGGAACTCGAAGTGCTGGGTGCGGCTGCGGATCGTCGGCCGCACCTTCTGCGGGTCGGTGGTGGCCAGCACGAAGACGACGTGCGGCGGCGGCTCCTCGAGGGTCTTCAGCAGGGCGTTCTCGGCGCCCTGGCTG
>DATGPY010000037.1:0-2103 GCA_035304465.1 Acidimicrobiales bacterium
GGACGAGCGGCTGGGGGAGGTGCCGTGGGCCTTCGTCGTCGCCGCGGGCGCCGCGCCGCCGCCCGACGACGAGCTGGTCGCCGCGTGCCGGGCCCACCTGGCGCCCTACAAGGTGCCGGTGCGGTTCCTCGCCGTCGACGAGCTGCCTCGCAACGAGGTCGGCAAGGTCCTGAAGGCCGAGCTGGTGCGGGAGGCCGCCGGTGGGCGGGCTTGACGGGCGGCGGGTCCTGGTCGTCGGCGCCTCGGCCGGCATCGGCCGTGCGGTCGCCGTGCGGGCGGTGCGGGCCGGGGCCCGCACGGTGCTGGCGGCGCGGCGCAAGGCCGCGCTCGAGGAGGCGGTGGCCGAGGCGGGCGGCGGGACGGCCGTGGCCGTCGACGTCGTCGACCCCGAGGGCGTGGCCCGCCTGGCCCGGGAGGCGCGGGCGGCGCTCGGCGGGCCGGCCGACCTCGTCGTCCACACGGTCGTCTACGCGGCGATGCGCTTCCTCGCCGACTGCGACGGTGAGGTCTGGCGGTCGATGCTGGACGTCAACGACGTCGGCCTGAACCAGACCCTGCGGGCTATCGTGCCCGCCATGGCCCCGGGCGGCATCGTCGCCGTGCTGTCCTCGGAGACCGCCGCGCAGCCCCGGACCGGGCTCGTCGCCTACGCGGCCAGCAAGGCGGCGGTCGAGGCGTCGCTGAAGGGCTGGAGGGTCGAGCACCCCGAGGTGCGCTTCTGCTGCGCGGTCGTGGGCGCGACCCAGCCGACCGAGTTCGGCGCCGGCTTCGACGCCGAGGTGCTGGGCCCCGCGCTCGACTCCTGGGCCCGCCACGGCCTGCTGCAGGAGGAGTTCATGCAGACCGACGACGTCGCGGACGTGCTGCTCGACCTCATGGGCACCGCCCTCGCCCACCCGGGCGTCGGCGTCGAGACCCTGGTCCTGCGCTCGCCGTCGCCGGTCATCGGCACCGACGTCTCCGGCCGCGACCACGCCGCCCGCGCCGTCGAGGCCGCCGGCGGCTGACCCCGTGCGCCCCGGCGAGGCCGGTCAGGCGCCCGGCGCCGGCGGGAGGTGGCGGAGGAACCAGTCCCGGGCGGCGGCGGCCACCGCCTCCAGGGCGCCGGGCTCCTCGAACAGGTGGCCGGCGCCGGGCACGACGGTCAGGTGGGTCGGGCAGCGCCGCAGCTCGGCCTGGGCCCGGCGGTTGAGGTCGAGCACGGCGCGGTCCTCGCCCCCGACGATCAGCAGCGTCGGCGCGGTGACCTGGCCCAGCCGCGCCCCCGCCAGGTCGGGCCGCCCGCCCCGGGACACGACGGCGGCCACGTCGACGTCGGGCTCGGCGGCCGCCCACAGCGCCGCGGCGGCGCCGGTGCTGGCCCCGAAGTAGCCGACCGGCAGCCCGGCGGCGTCGGGCCGGGCCCGGAGCCAGTGGGTGGCGTCGGCCAGCCGGCCGGCCAGCAGCTCGATGTCGAACACGTTGGCCCGGTGGCGCTCCTCGGCGTCGGTGAGCAGGTCGAACAGCAGCGCGCCCAGCCCGGCCCGCACGAGCACCGAGGCGACGTACCGGTTGCGGGGGCTGTGCCGGCTGCTGCCGCTGCCGTGGGCGAACACGACGACGCCCCGGGCGCCGGCCGGCAGCGTCAGGTGCCCGCCGAGGCGCACCGGGCCCGCGTGCACGACCACGTCCTCGTCCCGGTCCAGGCCGTCCCGCACCGGCCCGTCCCCCGTCCCGCCCCTCGCCGGGGGGTGGCTCGCCGGCGCCCCGGCGGCCCGGGCCTCGGCGGCCCGCTCGATCAGCGCCACCACCTCGTGGTCGGGGGTCTGCGAGAAGTCCTCGTAGAACTGGCCGATGGCGTAGAACGGCTCGGGCGTGGCCAGGCAGACGTACTCGTCGGCGGCGTCGCCCAGCCGGTCGGTCCACCCCGGCGGCGCCACCGGCACCGCCAGCACCACCCGGCTCGCGCCGTGGGCCCGGGCGACCTCGCAGGCGGCCCGGGCCGTCGAGCCGGTGGCGATGCCGTCGTCGACGACGACGGCGGTCCGGCCGGTGAGCGGCACCCGGGGCCGGTCGCCCCGGAAGCGGCGGGCCCGGCGCTCCAGCTCGGCCCGCTCCCGGGCC